>CAYZXG010000059.1:0-964 GCA_964482365.1 uncultured Candidatus Saccharibacteria bacterium
CGGCATCGATTGCTTGATGTTAGACTTGCGGTTCGAGCTGGGATTTATCGACTATTGCTTGTTATAGTTTTCCTTTTTATTACCACTATCTTGATATCAGTTGCTACTGATTTTAATCTCGTTTCTCAAAATCCTTCTTTTCCTATAATTACGGCTGCACTTGTTTTTATTGTGTTAACCTATCCGTTTGTCGATAAATTACTTAGAAATATTACCGATTCGTTCTTGTTTCAAAGGGAATATAACCGTCAGGAGTTGTTAAAACAGCTTGGAAGAAGTATTACCGAAAGTATTGATCTTGAAGACCTCAAAACAAAAATTCGCGACACCTTACGACAGGCGATGCGTGTTGAAAAAATCGAATTCCAACTTGATACGCAGCGACATGATCGTGTCTGGAATGAAATTGTTGCTAACCATGAACTTATTGTCTACGACGAGTTAAAGCGAAAGCTTGAGGGTATAAAGGATAGTCCAGAGAGGCGCAGACTTGAAAGTGTTGGTGAGCAGATGAGTGACCAACACGTTGCAGTTGTCATGCCAGTTCTTGCTTCTGAGGGTGTGATAGGTACGATTACACTTGGTGAGAAAGTTGGTGGGGATGCATTTACATCGACCGACCTTGAGGCTCTTGAAACGCTTGTTTTTCAAGCGGGTGTTGCGATTGAAAACGCCCAGTTGTTTACCGAAACCAAAAAGTTCAACAAAAAATTACAAGCAGAGATTTCGGCGGCAACAAAAGATCTTCAAGAACGCAATCGACGTTTAACCGTTTTACGACAGCTCGACAATATTATTCTCAACACTCTTGATGTTACCGAGATGGCACAAAAAATTGTTGATTTGGTGAGTTGGGAGATGGGGTTTGGAGGCGCTTTGATGGTTTTGTATGAAGAAGAGGCAGGTAATGCGTATCTTCGTGCCGTTGCAATGTCATCGTCACCGCTATTTAAACGAGCACTTG
>CAYZXG010000059.1:974-5433 GCA_964482365.1 uncultured Candidatus Saccharibacteria bacterium
CTTGAGGTGTTGCCACGAAAACTCACTGACTATCGTATTGCCTATGGCCTTGATCCTTCTAATGTGTTGTATCAAGCGATATCTCAACGAAAGCCAATTGCAACAACCTCGTTTAGAGATATATATGTACCACCGTTAAATAATGCGTTGGCGGATGCTATTCAAAAACTTACTAAAAGTGAACACATGGTTGTATACCCGCTCTCTGTGAAGGGACAAATCTTGGGTGCAACAATATTTACTCTGCCGTGTCCGTACAAAGATTTATCGCTTAACGACACGGAATTGATTCAATCGTTTATGGACGAATCAGGAATTGCCATAGAAAATGCCCGTTTATACGATCAACTCGAAGATCGAAACAAGGAACTTAAGTATAAAAACGTCCAGCTTCAAGCACTGGATCGAATGAAAGACGAGTTGGTGAGTGTGGCTTCACATGAATTACGTACGCCTATGACATCAATCAAATCTTACCTTTGGATGGCACTGCACAAGGAAAAAAACAATCTTAACCCCAAACTTACGATGTATCTTGATCGTGCCTATCAGAGCAGCGATCGAATGATAAATTTGGTAAACGATATGCTTTCAGCAAGCAGATTGGAGGGTAAACGGGTTGAATTGCAGCTTAAGGCAGATGATGTTGTGCAGATTGTAAAAAGAGTGGTGGATGATTTGAGAGTTCGAGCAAAGGAACAAGGGCTTAAAATTACATTTCACGGAGGAAAGAATATTCCGCCTGCTCTAATTGATACCGAGCGTATTACCGAGGTAATTTATAACTTGGTCGGAAACTCAATTAAGTACACCCCCACAGGAAATATAGACGTGTTCATCGCCAAAAACGAATATAGATCACTTGATGATTTAAGTACGAATAATGCTAAGGGATATGTGTGGGTATCGGTGAAAGATACGGGGCAGGGGATTGCAAAAGAAGATTTGCCACGATTATTTAAGAAGTTCAGTAAATTAGAACAGGGGAGTTTTGTTAAAACTGCTGAGACGGGTGGCACAGGATTAGGCTTATACATCACCAAAGGTTTTGTGGAGCTTCATGGAGGTGCAATTTGGGTTGACAGTGATATTGATAAAGGAAGTACTTTTACGTTTAGCGTTCCTGTAGCATAGTCAAAACACAGATGTGTGACACATGGATGTGCACATGTATGTGATACATACACCTTGACAGCGGCCTGGGTTACGATGTATATATACATCATTGGGTAAGAGGTTATAGGTTATTGGTGGAATAATCCCCATAAGCATACGTATGGTTATTCTGCATAAACCAAGTAAAATTCGGTGGGTGATTACGTATGTCCTTCAATTGGCAGTTTGGCTTCCCGTTCGGGCACTTTTTAGGTTTTTTTATAGACATAAAGTCATCTCAAAAGTTGATCTCTTAAAACTACGAGGACCATACATTATTGCTGCTAATCATGGGAGCTACATTGATGCTTTTTTGCTCGCGGCGGCATTTCCTCCACGAGTCGGTTTCTTTCCTTTATGGTTTATGACTTCTCCAAAGTTTTACTACCAACCATTACTTTGGCCTTTGTTGCGCTTAGTCGGATCTTTTCCTGTTTTTAGAGGTATGGGTATGGGAAAAACGTTGGCTTTTCCACTGCAAATTCTTAATGATGGGGGCGTTGTGGTGATTTTCCCTGAAGGGAGAAGAAGAAAACCAATTGGGAGACCACCACGAGCGCGTAGGGGAGTAGCGTATCTTGCTGCGCAGTCCAATGTGTCAGTTATTCCTGTGTGGATTGATGACATATTAGGATTAGGTCTAAAGGAAACGATTCGTAGGACAAGAGACATCACGGTTCGGATTGGTGAACCCTTTACAATCGATCAACTCGATGTGTATGATGATGCAACACTGGCTGATATATCAAATAAAATTATGCATAAAGTTTGGGCTATGGGAAAATGACAACACAAGATAAAAAGTTCTGGACAAATTATTTTAAGGTTTACGACGCACTAAATGATTTCATTCCGTATCAAGAATTAGTGCAATCGGTTGTTGAGGCAGCAGATCCACATCCGGGCGAAAAAATACTTGATGCAGGGTGCGGTACCGGAAATGTTGCGATTAAACTTACGCAGAAAGGCGCGGACGTAGTTGGGGTTGATAATGTTCCTGCTGCGCTGGAGAGATATGTGGCAAAAGACCCAACGGCAAAAACTGTTCAAGCTGATTTGTGTGAGCCTTTACCCTTTGCAAACGAAGAGTTTGACAAAATCGTGTGTGTAAATACGCTATATACTCTTGACCAAACCCAGCAGAAAAAACTAATTTCCGAATTCCATCGCGTTGTAAAAAAGGGTGGAGTGGTGGTTGTTAGCGATATAAAAAGTGGTTGGAGCCCAAATGTATTGTATATTGAAGGATTGAAAAAACACATTAAACAGGAGGGAATCGTTGGAGCAATAAAAACTTCACTAAAGTTAGTTTACCCAACAGTAAAGATTTTGATGCTCAATAGAAAAATTTCAAAGGATCGTATGTATCACAACATGATACTGCAAGAACTTATTACTCTCATGGAATCGCAGGATTTTAGTATATCCCAAAGTGGTTTGACTTATTCTGGAATGGACATAATTGCAAAAGGGGAAAGAGTGAAATGAAAATACTGAGTACTTTTATTCCGAACAAGGAACACGCCGATCAAAAGGTACATATTTGTTCACCTGAGAACGAAAAGGAAATACAAGAACTATACGATTTTCGTTATCGAGTGTATGTCGAGTTGGGTTATATCAACCCACTCAAGTATCAGGAGGATATTGACGATTATGACAAGAGTGACTGTTCTCACTATTGTGTTTCTGACGGTAACAGCGTTTTCGGGTACGTTCGTCTTATAAAGTCCTCGTTTTTACCGGCGTTTCATGCATTTAGCTTTGAGATGCCGGTACAGTTGACATCATTTCCAGAGGACGAGATTGTTGAGTTAAGTAGACTGATTGTTTTGAGATGTCCTAGGTTTAGTATACCGAGGCATTTTGTTATGCTTTTTTTGTTTCGGACAATCCTCGAACAAGTAGGTGATGTAAAAGGTGGAGTTGCATATGTAAAAAGTACCTTATTAAATAAGTTGAATAAATTACGTTTCCCAATCCATACGGTCGGAGAGTATACGAATTCGTACACGGAACAGGATGTACTATACCCATATTTTACGCAACAAGAGGATCCCGCTATACCAATATATTTTACTAAGTATGAAGTAAATAAATACATTAATAAAATGCTAAATCCTCCTTTGGTACGAAAAAATATCGAGGGAGAATTTGAAATTAACAATTCCATGTATAGTAGGCTTTTAGTTTTGTTCCGAATAATATAAATGTACATAGCATATATTCTTTCAATCGTTGTTCTTGGTAATATTGTGCTTGCTGTTTTGATACTCTCGCGTGAGTTTAAAGACAAAGTAAATTTAATATTCGGATCAATAGCCATGATGCTTGTGTTATGGAGCGTATCAATGTTGGGGTATTACTTTTTTGCTCCGACTGCTTTCATGGCTCGTCTATGGTTGAATATGACTCACTTGTCTGCAGGTGTTATTGCATTTTTGTTCCTTTGGTTTTCGCTTGTATTTCCCATAAGGAAAAATATCCCACATAAGTTTGTTGCAATTGCGGCGATACCATTAATTGTAATTACGATATTACTTTTTGGATCGAATGTGATTTTAACCGGAACAAATGGGCTAGAGTACGTTATTAATCCTTTAGGGTATTTTGGGTATGCCATCTTTATCGGGGGTTACTTTACCGTTGCATTTGTTGTAATGACGGAGCAATTAAGTGTAACGAAAGACTATTCACAAAGACAACAGATAAAGTATATTTTTGGAGGGAGTTTAGTCCCAGCCTTATTGGGAACGACTTTTGACCTGATTTTCCCCGTGTTTGGTATATTCCAATATACGTGGGTCGGGCCTCTTCTAACCATGTTTTTGGTGGTTTCTATTGCAATCGCTATAACAAGGCATGGTCTCTTTAACATTAAACTCATTGGGATAGAACTGCTCGTTTTCGTAACGTGGGTTTTTGTATTTGTTCGGGTGTTATATGGCATTTCATTTGAGCAACGAATCGTTGATTTTGGACTTTTGGTTTTTCTTGTGGTCGCTGGAATTATGCTGATCAGAAGTGTTATTCATGAGGTAAATCAACGCGTTGAGCTTGAAAAGCTTGCCCAAGAGCTAAAAATCGCCAATAGCGAACTTAAGGCTTTGGATCAAATGAAAGACGAACTTGTTAGTATTGCATCTCATGAGCTGCGAACTCCAGCAACTGCAATTAAGTCATATTTGTGGATGGCACTTAATAAGCAAAAGGATAACCTAAATGAGGATTTGGTTCGATACATTAGTCGCGCATACGATAGCAGTGATCGGTTGATTGATCTGGTTAACGATATGCTTTCAAC
>CAYZXG010000059.1:5533-6653 GCA_964482365.1 uncultured Candidatus Saccharibacteria bacterium
GGGAGCATACATGTTCATTTTGAGCTGTCTAACAATAAATCTCCCACTGAAGTCGTCAATACACATACCTATGTTTGGGTTCACATTACCGATACGGGTAGGGGAATTGCAAACGAAGACATGCCCCGACTTTTTAAAAAGTTTGGAAAGCTTGAGCAAGGAAGTTTTGTGAGGTCTGCAGAGGCAGGCGGAACAGGTCTTGGGCTTTATATAACTAAAGAGTTAGTAGAGTTACATGGGGGAAAGATATGGGTACAAAGTGAAGTGGGCAAAGGTTCAACGTTTAGTTTCTCTCTTCGAACAGCAGGATAATAGATGGTTGTAAACTTCAACTAAACATCGAATGTTTAGTTTCGCTTTGTAGCAGCATAAACCCACATTTTCCTTACAGAAATTGGAAATCATGGATTGGGTTTTGGATTGACTATGTGTAAACACCGTATACATAAAACCCATTTTTGATTATCGTATAATTGAATTATTGTGTCTGAAACTTTTACCGTTGACATTCATACTGGTTTGGCGGGATTTACTGATTTACATAGTCAGTTTGGTGTTGTCAATGCGGTTACTTTCAATAATCAGATGTGGGGGAACATGAACGGTTTTTTAGCACCACAAACGATGCAGGGGTTGCATCATCATTTCTTTACGTATTTACACGCTTTGGAATTGTTTCCCCTAAGTGAAGCCACGGTTTTTATTACGCCCTATATCTGTCCTGGGCACTATCGTATTAAACAGGAACGCTACAAAGATTATCTAGAAATTAACCCTTCAGTCACAGGTTTTAGTAAAAAGGTAGAGGTAGAGCACAGAGTTTTTTACGAGTATGACTTTATGGGCCAGGTTAAAAGTGAACTATCGAAAAGGTGGAAAATTACACAGTTTGTTGAAAGTGGTGTTTGTAACTATTCAGCCGCCCAACTGGGTAGTCTATACTCCTATAGACTCACAAAAGAGGATGAAGCCGCCTACCCTCCTGCCGCATTTAACGTTGCGTTTATGCTCAACTAAGGGCAAATATGATCAATCCAATCCCATGAATTTCCCTAAACAGAATGTATAAACTTCCCACGACCTTACGGTCGGGGTATTAATCTATTTCAAACAAAGTTTG
>CAYZXG010000060.1:0-6599 GCA_964482365.1 uncultured Candidatus Saccharibacteria bacterium
GGATTGCATTCTCGTTTCATTTTGTACATAGAGCAAACCTTCTGGCCCAAAAAGACTCCGTCTATCACTTACGTTAGGTGTACCATCCATGGCGTACTCCTTAAAAACTGAACCCTGACTTAAAAATACACCTGACCCTTCAACCATCTCTTCTGCGTATAAGACCTTTTCGTCTGGTGCATACCCTAACTCATTTAGTCGAATGAGTCCAAGGAGAAAGCCAAAATCTATCACCTGTTGCATGTGTTCAGAAACAAATTGCACACAAGCTTCGTAAGCTTCATCCCCTCCGTCTACGGGACCCATTTTGGTATCAACAACAACGGGAACGCGAGGGAAATACTCTGCGATTGAGCCCAATAACCAATTTAGTCCACCCTCATCAGCAAATATAAAATCAATCTGATAAAGCGAAGCCGTTCTTCCATTAACTAACAAACCTCCCGATCCTGCCTTCTGTTCATCATGTTCCACCCCTCGCATAATGTTTTTAATGGCCTTTACTTTTCCTTCAGCTCCCAGCTCGTATCGACGTGAAAGTACCCCAAGGGTTTCGTTTTCTACAACAGGAACAATACCTAATTCCTGTGCAGAAGTTACATTTGAAATATGACTATCCTCACGACGTGCATTCACACCAACTCCAAACCGTTGCGTCACATATCTACGATCAACAGGATTTTTCGGTTTGTCCATAGGATACAGAAATTATACCAAAACGATTATCGACAGTTAGTCTAGCGTGGCCAAGTAAAAGCCTACCTGGCCACGCATTCGTCGAAATCACAACATCAAAATTATAACCGTTAGCTTGACCGCTGGTACGAGAAGTATTGCCGCACCAACAATAAGCACGTGCCCAACCCACCGCATCCACAACCGCGGACGAGGCGTGGTGGCAATAATCTCCGCAACCAAGCCCAAAACTAACAACCCTGTCACCCCAAAGAGTTGGCCCATGAAGGGCTCCTCCGGAAGGATGGCATACCCAACCACCCACAGATAATCTCCTAGTAGAGTGGTGCTGACCACCATAATCCCGCTCAACATCACCAATCCACCCAAAACCGCAAATTGCTTACGCATTTTTATCCTTCCTTTTGAGAATATACAGTAATGACGACGCGACTTATATTATACCAGACCTATAGGATTTTACAAACTGTCACCCATCATAATGAAATTGCTTCACTGTAGACCTCATCAAAACATCCCTACGTAGGTTCGATTCCCACCCCCCGGACCAGTACCGTAAAAAATGAAAATAGATTTAACACAAGAACAATTCAGACAGTTGATTGAACTCAGCAGCATTGGAAGTAGTGTCTTTGGTATTCTTGGATATTCAATCGAAAAAAACGACTATAAAAAACGTTCTGTCGAAATGGAAGAGCTCGAAACCCACCTGTTGCAATACGCAAACGATTTTGATTGCTCGGATCTTACGGATAAAGATGGTGAAGAAATTTATGTAAAAGAAGCCTATTATGAAGAAACCATTCTCCCAACCCTAGATGATTATGACGACCTAATTCTTCATGATAACCTTGCGAACAAGTTAGCGAAGCGTGACTTTGTAAACACTCATACCCCAGACGAAATAGAGAAAATAGCTAACGAGCACAATGGGTATCTAGGAGTACAACTCTACGACTATGAAAAGAAATATTGGGATGAGTTTGAGAATCATGATTTTGAAAGATTGAAAATAGACGAAATATCTGAATAAAAATGGTGCGTTCGATTGTAAAAGATTAGATATTCACCTTCTTCAAAAGCAAACTAACCATTCGATGTTTAGACGAAAATTTGCCATATTGCCACACCAATGATAAACTGTCCTTATGGAAATGCAAAAAACAACGATTAGACTCCCCAAAAAGCTCTTGGTAACTACAAAGAAACAAGCACTTGAGGAAGGACTCTCACTTCAAGAACTCATTGCTCAAAGTATTCGCTTGAGGCTTGACCACAAGGATTTGATGATAAAAGCCAACGAACCAAACCAAGGTCGTCAACATGCCACGGACTTAATGAAACTTGCTAAAAAGCTCACCGAAGCCAATACAACTGGCCCGTCAGATTTAGCCAGCAATATCGACCCCTATCTTTATGGCAACAAGTAAGAAAAAGGCCATCCGTAATGTTTTCTTTAACACTAGTTTTTACGTTGGCTTAAACAATCCTTCTGATTCGCTACACACACGTGCTACAAAAATCCTTAGAAAACTTGGCACATTTGACCACAATAGCTTTACGAGCAATTTTGTTTTTCTTGAAGCAATTACCGTAATATCGCAAAAAATTGGCCGAAATATCGCAATAGATTTTTATGAAAAAGCAATCCAAAGTGTTAGAGAAATAAAAATAGATCTAGAACTTGAAGAACGAACATGGAGCATATTCAAATCGATCCAAAACAAAGATGTAAGCTACGTTGACTGTTCAATTCTCGCTGTTATTGAAGAATTTAGAATTGACACACTCGTGACCTTCGATAAACATTTCGACAAATTTCAAAAAGACTTTTCCTTTCAACTTCTTGGTTTGGAGTAATTGAGAAAAGACATAGCGCTTCAACCTGCAAATTCGAACACTGGATGTTCGGATTTAATAGCAATTCTAATCGTAGTTAGGGTATTGCTCTGGGTCTTCGCCGTGAGATTCGAATATCTTGTAATAAGAATCCGGTACATGATAGACTTTTTCTGAATCATCAAGAAACTCGAGTTTAAACCGCCAACCATCACCATAGTCAAATAGAAACAAAAATGTATCATCTTCTTTGTATAAATCAGATACCATAAAAAACCTTTTAACTCCTTGTGCCCCAGGGGTATGTTCAACATCTGGCATGTCTGAAAAAAGTTCGAATATTTTTGTTGAACGATAGTGATCATCAATATTATTGTAAAAACCAAAGGCATGATCAAAGTCAAAGTGGAAAGCCTTTACAATAATTCTAGCAAATCTGTATAGCGTCAGATTAGATGCCACGTCAAGTATTTTATAGTTACCTGGGTTATCAAGATTCGTCACTTTTTGTTTTATCAGAGGTATCCCCTTAAACATACCTAATATTATACAGGTATCTTTTGAAAAACACCCCCATTGGGGTGAGAATTTGTCATGGTAAATTCTTGGTTTTGGGGAATAACGAAAAAATATTATAACCGATTTAATACATCATAATTCTGTAAAAAAATCGCGTTTTTACCTTCTGCAAAAGCAAACTAAACATTCGATGTTTGGGCGGGCAAAACGCTGTAATGACTACAGGCCCAACACCTTCAGGTAAATGGTCTGATTCTATATAGGGAAGGTATTGCTCACTATTTATCTCACACGGATTAGTTTTCGAAAATTCTTTTATTAGAGGCGGCTCAGATCTAATGGGGAATGATTCTCCTCTTCGCATTGTAAGATCGATTATAGCGTAAATAGCGTTAAAAAATATTCCTGACTATTTTAGCTATCTCCTGTTGCTTTTTCTTAGTGACCTTACCGGTGTGTTAGCTCAAAATAGAAATTTTGTGAAATGGTAGCGCTATTGAGTATTGAAAAGAGGAGATGATCTCACACGAAAGTATTTGATTTGGAACTATAGCTCTTGAAGAAATGTTTCTTTATCTTGAATAATTGAATTCACCTCATCTATAGAAAAATAGGAAGGGTCGAATGATTCGTCGCCCCACCAGTCACTCAATTGTTTATATTCTGGATGTTTTTTATTTTTCATAACCTTAATAAAATGATCAAAACCAGGATAGCCCCCTACGTCTTCAGGCGGTGCCGCATTCTCTCCATTAACGCAAACTGGGTACGGAGCGTTTTCATCAAGTTTCTTTTCTTCTCTCACTTTTACAGTCATTTCCCAATTGTCACCAAAATCATAGATAAATTGAAATTGGGTCAATCCGTCTTTGGCGATATCACCAAAGGTATATCTTGTCCATTCAAGTAACTTTGGTGGGGGATCTATAGATCGATCTCCATAACTTTTATTATGTACCCTAATTTCTGATAAATGATACCCGCACCAACCCATACACGAATATAGGACTACGGCAACTTCATGTAATTTCATATCATCTCTTATCCACAATCTTCTCCAGATTCGTGGAGTCCAATGATTGAGAGAAATAGTAAGTGAGTAAATTTTTGTTTTTTTCAATTTAGGATTCATACTGTATTGTGTTTTATAACCAATGTTCCTCTGAGATTTTAGTGAACGTTATTCTTCATCTTTATTCATGTCTAAACTTTCTTGCATATAACGATACACCATTGAAATAATTTCACGAATATCATTGTTAGCATTTTGATACATGAGGTTATCAAATGCGACATCTTTTAGTTTTCGAATTGGGTCGCTAATAAGTGCATGAATAAACGACTGCGTGGCACCACTAACCCCATAAAAATCCAAAACAACTTCATCTCCTTTTGATAACGCAGGCATGATTATTTCAACTCTTATTTTTTTTGCGATATCTTTATTTTCAGCAAAATCGTTAACTATTTTGCCCATTTTAATGGTTTTTTTCATATAAATTTTGGTGTCATATATTTAGCTCGTTTACGCTCACGTATTGACTTATCGTATATATCACCAATATTTGATAATAAATAATTAAACTCTGGAGTTTCATCGAGTGAAAGATCTACCGCTACCAATGTACCTTGGAAACGTGGTACCGTATTTGTTTCGCTGTGTGGATCTCTATTTGGATCAGCATATAATCTCGGCAATCCTTTTATTCGTTTTTTATGTTTTAACAGAGTATATTGAGCACTACCACTGTATATTACAAAATAATTACGTGTGATTTTGGCAATAGATTTAATAAAAAATAATCCAGCCCCCGCGTTCTCAGAAGTACCACCTTCTCTTCGAGTTGTACCAGTAATTCCAGGTACCAACGCCAGTTTTATTGCATCAATATCATTTTTAGGATGCCAATATGTATTGATACTTTTCCAAATACCTATCCCTGTATCACAAATGCCAATACTTACTCGATTAGTCTTTTTATAATATTGAGCGGCAACGATTGCTCCATCCTTTGCAAATGAATGTTCAAGCACATTTCTCACGAGCTCACCGATTATATATTTAACCACAATGGCGTTTTCTTCTGACAAATGCAACAGAGGGATAACGTCAGTAATAAAACGGGATTGATCTGCTGAAGTCTTAATGATTTTTATTGGAACAAATCGCCCAGCTTCTTCTTTTTTATGATAAATGAATGGTGAGGGTGTTTTAGTTAGCTCATAAAGTCCCATTCTATCTAGGTATCTTCCCGTTTCGGGAACCTTACCTATAATTTCTGTATTCTTTTTGCCTGCCTGGATGGCCAACGCCGCTGCTACAACAAGATTTGCAGGGTGTACCGTAACCCATTTATCGTGGGTTGATATTACTAATTTGTCAGGATTTGATAAATCAAGAGACCTTGCAAAACTCTTAAAATTGCGTAAATTACCTTGATTTGATAAAAAGATCTTCACGTTAACTGTTTTACCCGTTGGATGCCTTATTGTCAATAAGCACTCTACGGGTATATTTTACCCGTTGGGTGCCTTGATTTCTCAGACTCTTAATTCTTAAGGTTTAAATAATCAGTCCGACGTATAAAACTCTGTAATCAAAATCACGCTTTTGCCTTCTGTTAAAGCAAATTAAACATTCGATGTTTAAAAAATATTTCTGACTTTTTTAGCTATCTCCTGTTGCTTTTGCTTAGTGACCTTACCGGCAATATCTTTAATAATAGTGGCATCGGCAGTGAATAATTTGTCAGGTCTCACAAAACTTACGACAGGAAGCCTTCCTTTAGAGAAATCTGATGATTCAAGCCGAATCGCGCTTTTACTTGAGTAAGGCTTTGAGGTGATCTGACATAGAATCAAATTGTCAAATTCGACACAAGCAAGAACCATGGCTGGACGCACCTTCTACGGTTCCTACTGTAAATTTTTCCATGCAATATCCTCTTCTGGATTCATCCAATCTGTAATAAGTGCCTGCTCTGACAATAATACATCTTTTGTCCGTTTATTCTTTGGAGCAGGGACTATTCTTATTTCGCCCTTTTTTACCAAAAGCTCAACCTCTCCTTCAAGAGCACTTTCATTAAGAAGTGGTTTGGGAATACGTATCCCTCGTGAATTGCCAATTTGTATCAGTGAAGTAATCATACGTAATTACATTGTACTTACTTTATCTTACGGTGCCAAGGTGTTTGTGGTTTTTTAGGACAGAAGTATTCACAATGAAACTGAATTACGAAATCGTTTACAAAAACGCACCCAAAAATACTGGACCGAATTTGAAGATGCTGGAAATACGACTGTTGTAGAAGTGCAAAATAATTATGACCAAAACTCAATCGACCGCGCAATCCTTGCCATTTCACCACTCATTGAGAAATATGGCCATGTGCAACATGTCAACATCCAGAGTTGATTTTGCTTGCCCTAAAAAGCCCGTTGGACTGAGATACCCCCTACGTGACAAAGTTCAAATAATTCTCGGTGTTAATTTCAGTATACGTTGCTTCAGAATATGTCTGTAGCCATAATTTAGGTACCTT
>CAYZXG010000061.1:0-6578 GCA_964482365.1 uncultured Candidatus Saccharibacteria bacterium
CTCAAGGATTTACTCCTTGCGACGGGGTCATCAGCCCGGCAGTTTCCGTTTCCGAAAGGCTCACGGTTTGTTAATTATCGCTTCGCACACAATAACTAACTGGCGGTCTGCTCCGCCGATAAGCCAGTAAAATCATTAGCGGATTGGCTCGTCCGAGACGTACCAACCGCCGTCACAAAAATCCAGCCATACTCCTCGAGCTCGAGCTCGAAGAATAATTATCTGGGGCAATTCCTCCCCCGCAATCAGGGAAGCAACCTTGATCGCCCCATAGAGCTCCCCGATGGGGATCTCGGATAAAGCTCCGAGCAACCCCAAATTGACACCCTCATCCAGGGTCCGACCCCGGTCCTGGGCGTACGTCATCCAGGCGAAAAGCGCTTTAATAGCGCCCGCCTGGTGTTGGGGGTATGTAATCCCCAACTCTTCAGAAAAAACATTCTTTGCCATGGTAAAACTCCTTTCTCCCTCGCGGGAAAATTCGGGCCATGACGCCCGCCCCCATCTTAACCGAAGTCAAGTGGAGAAAAAAACTTCCGATCTGCACGTTTGCAGACCTTATGGTTAGAACATTATTAATATTCTAAGTAAAGATCAGCAATACAACCGACCAGTTTGACTTCCCGTAAACGGTGTGTAACAATTGCAACACAATGGTCACACAACTCCTATCAAAAGAACGATTTGTAAGCATTCGCGAAGCGCAATCGGGCCTTAGCAATGTTCTTGCCGAAGCTACAAAAAACAATACCTACTATCGAGTACTTCGAAACAACAAACCTGTTGGCGTCCTTATTCCTCAACGTATATGGGAAGACCTTCTTGAGGACATTGAAGCCGCAGCAAGCAAAAATTTCCAAAATCAACTTGCCAAATCACAACAAAGCACAGAGCGGATTCCGCTTGAGCAGGTTGCAAAAGAACTCAACCTAGACTAAACTACGGTCTATGAATCGAGTGGAAGCGATTTCATATACTTACAGTTTTACACCTTTTTCCCTGCGAAAGTTTCGCAAATTGCCTCGTGCTATTCAAAAACGCATCTTTATAAAACTTCAGCAGTACCTAGAAACTGGCAATCCTATACTCTTCGCACATAAAATGTCGCCGCCACAAAGCAACTTATTCCGATACCGTATTGGTGATTACCGTGTAATTGTATCCGCAGAAAACAGTCTGATTACGATTCATGATGTAGGACACCGTCAAGAAATTTATCAATAGCAATATTATTGTAACCAAAAGGCAGGGAATGATATCCATCCCCGCATAAAAATAAAAAAGGGGCCTCTGGGTTTTTAGCCTTGAGGTATAGCTAGGGGGCATACGGCCTCCCTACTGTTGCCTCCAAAGGCCCCGTATTCCATTTCATTTTTCTCTCCGGGCGAGATACTATTGAAAACACAAACCTTTTGCTTGTGTCTACAACCAAGAAAATAAACAACAAACGAGGTCAACGTTCACCTCAAACATGTTGGTTACCATTCTTGTATAGCGATTTATTTTTAGAATCGCTACTTTGTACCTCGCACCGGAGAGGTAATAACCTGCCCATCAAACTGCAGATGAGCAAGCCTTTTAAATCTCAAACATTCAAAATTGTTTGGAACTTAAAAGGTAGATTGTTAAAGTCATTAACCCATTAAAACCATAAAGTAACTGCTGCACACATACACTTATTGCTATGTTCTGAATGCAAAAGTAACTCTTTATGTTTCTAATGTGCTCAGCCGATAAGAATCGACCCCCAAATTCTTACTATTTACCATCTGTAAGAACCAGGACTAAATCGTACACATTTTGTACACAACTTTGTTCTGATTCCAACAAAAAAGCTCGACAATAGTTCCCCACCCAATATGCCACTCTATCCTTATATAAAAAGAAGAACAACACATTGAGTGGATAACTACCATCGAGCTTTACCCACTGTGTAACAAAAGTGACCTTTTGATACATGTAATCATTTTTAAGGATAAGGGCTTATTGATTACGTTCTAAATGTACTGGGTATATTCTAGCATATCCGATAGTATTTGTCAAGCCACAACATCCAATACACATCGAATGCGCATAGTATTCTATGAGCCGCATTATACACTATTGTGCTTATTTTGAGACAGTTAAAAACTATAAAACTACGCAAGGAGAATTATGTTATATTTTACCAATAGCTATGCTCAAGCCAGGTTCTCAAAACATGGGTGAACAAGGTACAACTTCTGCAAAGGTAGAACAGCCAAAACGTACGTCCGTGTTTGCAAAAAAACAGAGAAGGTATTCCGAAGTCTATAGATCATTGGAGAATAGAATATACTTGGAACCCGTCGAAATTCTCGATTATATGGCCGATAAAACTAAGTATACTCAATTAGAAGACCAATCATTTCCCATATTTACTAAGTTTGAATGAGCTAGTTTTCTTGGAAAACAACCCAATACACTTTCTGAGGAAGAACAATCTCTTGCTGATGAACTTACCGATTATCTCTCAACATATCGATCATCTCTTGCCGATTCGCTTGGAATTGAACAGGAACAAGAGCGTACTAACAGCGTTTGCAACAAAATTGAAGAATATTTCGACAGAGCGATTGAAGAAAATATTGACGATGACCCTAACTCTGATATTGCAAAGCTTAGGCGTACCGCGCTTTTGATTTATAAATCTGCACGAATTCCTGCACAAGTTGTTATGCAAGGTGGTGTAAAACGCGTAGTCGGACCACTCGGTGTAGCGAGAAACAGAAAAAACACCCAAGAACTTGTGGGTGAATCAGTTCTTACATGGGATGGAAGTGTTAAGGGTAAAAGCTTTGACGAAATTGCATCGGATCCAAAACAAGTCGTTCGTGGCTTCAATATGAATAAGTATCAAAACATGTCAGGTCCACAAACGCGGATTGAGCTAGAACGACCGCCAGTATCGGAAGAAGCTATTTCCGCGGAGGCTGAAATTATGCAATATTTGGCAAGCCGTAATCTAACAACCACTATTATTCCAGACGTTCGGGTCGGAAATGGAAACTCAATGTTTATGGAATACGTTGATAACCCCTACCCTATTAAACGTGAGGGGAACGATGTAATTGAACCCGACGTTGCCGTTGAATGTATGCATCAACTTGCAGCAGGTTTATTCGAGATTTGGCAAGAAGAAGGTATTTTGAATTTTGATATTAAATTTGATAACCTACGGTTGACAAACACAGGCGATGTGAAGGTTATTGACTGGGGTGCAGCGATAAAACAAGAAATTCCTGGAGCAGACTCTGTTAGTTCGGACGAATACAGGAAAAAGGTTTCAACCATGGGATACATGCCTCCCGAAACTGAAAATAAAACAACGCACTTAGATATTGAAAAAATGATTGACTATCAGGTTGCTGCGGTTACCTTACGACAACTTTTTGGTATGCAAGAAGTAAGAGATATGCTTGTTACAAGAGGCGTTGGCTACGAATGGAAAAACATGACAATGTCACCAACCCAAGAAACATTTGATACTTTATGGAAAGAAAGTGGTATTGAGTTACCACGAAAACTTGTAGAAATTATGCAAATATCCTTACAAGAAAATCCACAAGACCGGATGTCACTTTCATTGACGATCTTATCGCTAGAAAAAGTTGATTACGATGATTTAGTTTCGTACCAAGGATTTGCTAAAAAAAGCTAATCTTTGTGCAAACGCGGTCTTTTATCCGATACACTCCTTGAGATACAATCTCACAATAAATGCAACATAAACCACCACACGCATCACCTCGATTTAAAAACGTCCCCGAAAAAGCTCAAAACGAATATTTTGCCAATGAGACAGACCTTGGCGAAGACCAAATTAACCCTGAAGAAGTTACTGTTGAAACCCCTCACTTCATGCTCCATGGACCTGACCGTGAAGCATTAGAAATTGAATATGACAAACGCGTTTACGACAAAGTAATAAAGTTTACACGCGAAGCCGCAGAAGAAATAAGAGGAGAACTATCACACCAACTCTCATTAATTGAATTTACCTCAGATCCTGACAGGAAAAGAGATTTTTTACGATATATTCAGGAGCACAATCTTGATTATCCTGAATTTACCTATTTGGTTGGTATGGAAGCACTCGATCACTTGTTTGACATTGGTTTGTATGACGCAGCCCGCTACAATGACAAAAAACACGGGATTGACAAGGGCGAGCCATTTAACACTCTAATTTTTAAACTACCAAAACCACTTGATCAGTTTTGGAAAAAAGGTGTTGATGAAAGGGATGACGGCACACAAAACGTTGGGGAACGGATTATCCCCTGGGGGCATATATATCAAATGGTTACTCCTGTTCTCTGGAAACTTCGTGACGCATATGCCGAAAACGGCGAGTTGAATCTTGACCGAATAAATGAATTTGGCGATCATAAAATTGGTGAATATTACTATGCATGGGTTGGAAAAGTTTCTAATAATGAGTCTCTATAATGAAAAAGCTCATTCACTTGCACCTTCTCTGCATGTACCACTATACTAAGGTACGTGAGTACTAAGCGCTTATCAAAGACTCAAGTTTCGGAATCACTGAAAACCTCAGAATCAGTAGAACACACGGTATGGACCGTTGCCGAACTTAATGAACAATTTCCCAACAACACCCTTGCTAGCATAGAAGAAGATCTTTCGGACCCTCAGTTTACCCCTCTGTGGGGGCTCAGGGAACGGTTAGGGGCAAACGTATATCTTACGGGAGGGATCGTGCGTGATGCACTTTTAGCTCAAGCGCCAAAGGATTATGACTTCATTGTAAATTTTCCCAACATGCCCGATCACCAAACAGCACGAGAAGCATTTGAGAATTATTTTGGAACGGCAGATGCAAACTCAACTCAAGGGGAAAGAAAAATTGTTGGTCCGTTCGGCACACTCGTTTTGGCAGGAGAAGATTACGGCGTGTATAGACTGTTTCCGCCTAACATGAAGGAAGGTGACGAGCCCATTGACATAGCATTCCCCCGTCGTGAAGCACCAACCGAACAAAGTCACGGTGGAGCAAAAGACTTTGACATGCAGTCTGACGCAACTCTTGAGGTAACAGAAGATTTAGCGCGTCGAGATTTTACGGTTAATGCGCTTGCACTTGAAATCTCACAAACCCCTGAAGGTAAGCAAGTATTCCATCTCAAAGATCATGTTGGCGGCATTACTGATCTTCAAAACAAAGAGCTGAACGCTGTCGGAGACCCTCATCAAAGAATCGCCGAATATAATAGTCGAGCGCTCAGAGCATTGCGGTTTGCCGTACAAAAACACCTTGCACTTTCACCCACATTACAAGAAGTAATCAAAAGGCTTAACGCGAAAAACGAAACACAGCCACCTCTTCTTGCCAAAGTAAAACCCGATGGGCGATTTGTTATCCCACGAGAAACTGTTGCAAAAGAAGTTTTAAAAGCGTTCGGACATGACCCTACAAAAACACTTGAATTGTCGGAAGAACTCGGGTTTTTAGCTGACTTGTTCCCTGAATTTTTTAGTTTTGAGCCTCTTTCTAAACGAGAACTTCCTAGTAAGCTGCGCACTCGAACCGAACTAACAAACGAATCCCATCCACTAGATGATCCCACTTTTAATACTGCGCTACGAACACGGGTGTTTGAACATGCAAAGCGCGCACTTACACATCACAAGGAGCTGTTTGATGAGGTTGCTACCGTCGACGACTACCTGTTTATTCTTACCTATGAACTCGGAAAATCACACCATTTTGCTTACACCGACGCAAAAGGATCCGAGAGATTTACGCCCGAATATTTGCTCCTTTCTCAATCCTATATGAAACAAATGGTTGACCGACTTGCCCTCGATTCGATGAGCACAAACCACCACTTAAAAGTTCACCCTGACCGCATAGAGCACATGATGGGCAGATACTACGATGCGATCTCACTACTAAGCGTTGATTTAGACTACCGGCAACAAGACCCTCACCTTCCATTATCTGCACAACTCATCGAACGAATTCTTAGAACATTTCCCGAACTCACCAACGACCCACTATGGCGCATCCTCCAAAGCAACGTTATTAGCGCATCAGATTCTGACCTTGGGGTGGACCAACTTGCACGACTCGAACAACAATTATGCGAGGTTGAGACCATACAAGCAAACGCACCCGACCGAGATGAACAGATTATTAGCGGTGGAATATTTGCTAAACATTTCTTTTTTGAACGATCACGTGAGATTGCAGTTGCCGTCACGAGTTCGGACAAATTACGGTTAGAGCTTATCTCCACAAATACCTTTGAATCTGACCTACAACTGAGACGGCGATTTTTTGCAAAAACAATGGGACCGCAATCACCTACCCGAACTCACTGGAATAATCGACTGGTTGCAGAAAAGGACGGTGCCCTTCTTGCATCACAATACAAAGATGAAACGATGGCAAAGCGAAGTGTGCTTAGGGCACTCGAACGCGCCGCCTGCTTTTCATACCTTGGCGAATCTCTTGATGAAGCCGCCATTAACGAACCTGCGATTGCCGCCGAATTAGGCCTGCCTGACGACGTCAAGGTGGTCATGGGCACGCC
>CAYZXG010000062.1:0-6567 GCA_964482365.1 uncultured Candidatus Saccharibacteria bacterium
TATTAACGAATCAAGCGGTGCTAAAGTCATTATTGCAGGAAGTGGCATGATGAGTGGTGGTCGGATTATGCATCACCTTAAGCATTTTATTGAAAAAAGTTCAACACGGATTTTGATCGTTGGATATCAAGCTGAAGGTACGCTGGGTCGTGAAATTGAAGAAGGTGCGCAAAGGGTCCACATTGATGATGCCAGTTTTGACGTTCACGCACATGTTACGCGAATCAAATCCATGAGTTCACATGCTGATCAACCACGATTATTAAAGTGGCTTGCACATATTAAAGATGTAAAAAAGATTTACCTAGTGCACGGTGAAAACCCACAACGAGAGATTTTAGCCGAGAAAATTTTAAGTGATCTAGGATACGCCAATGTTTCAATGCCCATGATGGGAGATGAGTTACCGGTAGAATAACGCGACGCATAAACTATGATATCAAAAACAACGATGAGCGCTCTGGGGGTATTACGTATTGCACTGGGCTTTGTTTTTTTATGGGTATTCATTGATAAGATGTTTGGTCTTGGGTTTTCAACAAGTGTTGATCATGCATGGTTGGCAGGTTTTTCTCCTACTTCTGGTTATCTAAGTTATGGTGCGCATGGACCATTCGCAGGTTTGTTCCAATCGTTGTCGGGTAATGTAGTTGTAGATACGTTGTTTATGGGGGGAATGTTGGGCGTGGGTTGTGCGTTAGTTCTGGGGGTGGGTATGAGGATTGCGACAATTTCGGGTGGCACAATTATGGCGCTTATCTATCTCTCCCAGTTCCCTCCTGCTCATAATCCTGTGATTGATGAGCATATTATCTACATACTTGTGCTTATTGTTCTTTTTGTTTCTCATTCAGGCGATGCGTTGGGTTTTGGTCTTTGGTGGAAGAAACAGTCGTTGACTACCATGTTCCCATGGCTTGAGTAGGTTGTTATTCCTCTGTTTTTGTGAAACTAACGAAGTATGTATAATGTAGTCATGCCTGCAAAAAGAATATTAACGGGAGATCGTCCAACAGGTCCCTTACATCTTGGTCATTATTTTGGAACACTTATGAACCGTGTAGCACTCCAAAAGCAAGGGTACGACACTTTTATTATTGTTGCCGACTATCAGGTTCTTACGGATCGACTTGAAACAGAGAATATTAAACGTAATATTTACGAGCTTGTTAAAGACTATCTTGCTGTTGGTCTTGATCCCGATAAAACAACCATATTTATCCAGTCGCAAATTCCGCAACTTTCGGAATTAACGCTGTTATTTTCCATGCTTGTTAGTATGGCTCGTGTGTCACGAAATCCAACGGTTAAAGAAGAGATCAAGGCAATGAATTTGTCTGATAATGTGAGTCTTGGCATGTTTTCGTATCCGGTGTCGCAAGCTGCAGACATTTTACTTTTTAATGCTGATACTGTTCCGGTAGGTGAAGACCAGCTCCCGCACATCGAGGTTACGCGCGAAATTGCACGCAAGTTTAATGCAACGTATGGAGAGCTTTTTACTGTTCCTGAAGCAAAACTCAGCGATACGCCACGTCTTGTTGGGCTTGATGGTTCTGACAAAATGTCAAAAAGTAGAGGGAATGCAATTTTTCTATCTGACCAACCTGACGTAGTAAACGAAAAAATAAAAAAAGCAGTAACCGATTCAGGAAATGAAATCGTGTATGACAGAACTAAAAAACCAAATCTTTCAAATCTTCTTGATCTTTTTGCACACGTTTCAGGCAAAGATGTAAACCAGATTGCGAGTCGATATGAAACGAGTGGTTACAAAGAGTTTAAAGATGCGCTTTCTGGTGCGATTAATGAGTTTTTGTTTCCAATTCAAGAGTCACGTTCAAAGATATCAGACGAATTTGTGTGGGACGTTATTGCGAGAGGTAACAAAAAAGCTCGTGAGGTAGGGGAGGAAACGTTGTTACAAGCAAAAACCGCGATGAAGATGGATTATTTATAGAGAGTAGTTAAGTTTTCTTTGTTGTACAACACTCTTATGTTGTACAACGCTGTTGAATTAAGATTGACAAATGCAACTCGGTTGCATTAAAATAGTTAGATATATGAGTGAGCTCGGAGCAATAATGGTTCTTGCCATAATTGGTAGTTTCTTTGGTCTTATTGGGGGAATTATTATCATTTATAATAAAAAACTTCGCGGTGTTTTATCAAAGTATTCAATTCCTTTTGCGGCAGGCATATTAGTTACCGTTGCATTAATGGGAATATTGCCCGAAGCTGTTGATATGGCGGGCGAAAGTGTTTTTTCAACGATGTTGTATTCGTTTATGGGAGCGTACTTATTTGAACATCTTTTATTTAGTATCCATCACCACGAACGAGGGGAAAAAGGGGTTCATTTTGATACGGCTGTGCCTTTGGTGATTGTTGGAGATACCATTCACAATTTTATTGACGGGGTAGCAATCGCCGCAACATACATTGCAAGTCCTGGTTTGGGTGTTATTACCGCGATATCGACCTTTTTGCATGAAGTTCCCCATGAAGTTGGAGATTTTGGAATTCTCCTTAAGGCTGGTTTGTCAAACTCAAAAGTAATTTTGATAAATCTTTTTTCTGCCTGCGCAACGATTTTTGGAGCGCTGATTATTTATTATGTTCCACAAAACAATATGGTTATTGGGCATTTGCTTGCTATTGCAGGCGGTTTGTTTTTATATCTTGGCGCAACCGATTTTTTACCCCATATACACGATGTGAATATCTCGAAAAACAAGGCTATGGCGTCACTCGTTATTGGGGTAATTCTGATGGTTTCGATTCTTTCGATTATTCCGCATGCTCATCCGAATCAGCTTATCGATGTGCCAGTTCCACCATCCGATGTTATCTCGGAAATGTCCGAGGATGTTGATGTGTTTAGCCCTCGGTAGAAACAATATTATGGTTCAGACGACACAAAGTGCCATTGAGCATCTCACATCATTAGGATTTAAAAGTACCGTGTCTCGTAAAAAAATCCTGAGTGTTTTGTTTGATATTTCTGCTCCCATAACGGTGCAGGAAATCCTTGATACGTTGGCTTTACAAGATGTGTCTATTCACAAAACTACGGTATACCGTGAGATAGATCTTTTACTTAGACTGGGAATTATTCAGGAACTTTCGGTAAAACCTCTTGTTAAACATTATGAAATAGCGTGTTTGCAACATCATCATCATCATATTTGTGATAAGTGTGGAAAAATAGAGGAGATTGATACAAAGCCAATTGAACGCTCTATTCAAGAAGTTGCGCAGAAAGCATCTCAAAGTGGTTTAGCCATAATGAGCCATAATCTTGAATTCCACGGACTGTGTGCCGGGTGTAAATGAATCGTAAAGAAATAGTCTAATGGTGGGTTTTTTGGACCTTTAGAAAGCGTTAGTCTTTGGCAGTTCTGCCGTAAACTTCCCACAATGCAATACTTGCAGCTACGGAAAGGTTAAGAGAGTCTACGTTGGGGGATTGTGGGATCCGAACGCGTGTTCCGGTTGTTTCCACTTCTTTTTCAAGTCCTTGTCCTTCATTTCCAAACACCAAACTTTTAAGTGGCGCAAACGGGACTTTTGTAATTGATGGTGCACTTTTGTCTATTACAAACGGGTACATTTCGTGTTTTTTGAATGTTCGATAGTAGTTTGTGAAATTATCAAAGTATTGAAAGTTAATAGTAAAAATACTTCCCATTGTGGATCGAACAACTTTCGGATCAAAAATATCTGCCGCTGGGCGAATTAATGCGAGGTTGTGAAGCCCGAATGCTGCCATGGATCGAATTATGGTGCCCATGTTTCCCATATCGCGCGGTTCAACAAGTACCACGTGGTCTGCATCTTTTTCAATAACCCCCTCAAACTTTTCAAAAGCGCCAACGGCGTACGTATTTTCTTTAACGGAGACACGGTTTACGAGTACATCATTAAATTCATAGGGGATCTTTTCTTTTTCGCAGATAATAATACATTCTGTGACTCCTTGATTATCTTTGGCATTTGTTGAAAATACCACTTTAAGAACTTTGTCGGGAACAAGTTTAAGCATATCAAGCGTTGGGTACACGCCAAACGTAAATGAGTGTTTAAACTTTTTGGTATACGTTTTAAATGCTGGTGAGAATCTTTTTTCCGACATAGTAGCTTCATTTTACGCTACAAAAGCGAATTATGTGGATTACATTCACTATCAGAATGTTAAAACTTAATCTCTTCGTGCTTTGCGTCGTTCGTTATCAGTCAAGAATTTTTTTCGCAGACGTAAGTTTGTAGGCGTGATCTCAAGTAATTCGTCTTGTTCCAGAAAATCAATACTTTGTTCAAGACTTAATATGGTTGGCGGAGCTAGCTGTACGTTCATGTCAGCTGATGATGAACGCATGTTGGTTAGTTTTTTGCCTTTACATACATTCATTGCAATATCTTTGTCGGTGAGACTTTGTCCAATAATCATACCTTCATAAACTATTGTTCCTGGTTCGATAAATGTTGCTCCACGTTGTTGGACGGCACTTAGTCCGTAAGATAATGCATTTCCCGGACTGTCGGCAATCAAAACGCCAGGTCTAAGTTTTGGCAGAGATTTTCCCATGGGTTCATATCCCGTAAGCTGGGAGCTCATGACAACGGTACCTTTGGTAAGGGTTAACAGAAGCCCTCGAAGCCCAATGAGCGTTCGGGTAGGCAAGTTGTACACAAACTCCATCTCCGTGTCATTGACTGGGGTCATATGTACAAGATGGGCAAAACGTTTGCCAAGCTCTTGGCTTATTGCGCCAACGTACTGCTGTGGAACGATAATAGATAGCTCTTCTACTGGTTCGCATTGTTTACCATCGATTTCTTTGGTGATAACTTCTGGTTTTCCAATTTCTAACTCAAAACCTTCACGTCGCAATGTTTCGATAAGAATGGCCAGGTGTAATTCTCCTCGTCCTGAAATGGTGTATGTACCGTTACTGTTTTTATTTACGCGTAAACTTAAATTTGTTTCAAGCTCTTTATTTAATCGTGCCTCGATCTGTCGTGTAGTGGTAAATTCCCCTTCTTTCCCCGAAAATGGAGAGGTGTTTGCGCCAAGGTACATGTGGAGTGTTGGTTCGCCGATTGCACTTGCCGGTAACGAGGTTGGATCTGAGGGGTCGGTTACTGTTTCTCCTATACGTGCTTTTGAAATACCCGTGAGGGCAATAATGTCTCCCGCTGTGCCTTTGGTGGTTTCAGTTCGAGAAAGTCCTTCAGAAACAAAGACTCGTTCAATGGTAAAAGGGTTATACCGATCATGAGCTAGAATTACTTTTTGTTTGGGTGAAATTGTACCGCTATGAATCTTTCCGATGACAAATTGTCCTTCATGTACGTTGTAATCCAATGTTGAAATAACCATTTTAAATACACCTGTTGTATCGTTTTGCGGTGCAGGTACATGCTCGATTATCTTTTCAAGCAATGGAATCACACTGCCTTGTGGTGCAGGAAGATTGGGGAGCTCATCAAAAACGCTTCCATCTCGACCAACGGCATACAAAATAGGAAAATTTAACTGATCATCGAGTTGGGCAAGTTCCAAAAATAACGTTTCAGTTTTTTCAATTACATACGGAATTCGGGCAAACTGTTTGTCGATTTTGTTTATGACAACAATAATTGAGAGATTAAGTTCAATCGCTTTTCGTAACACAAAGCGTGTTTGCGGCATTGGTCCTTCTTGTGCGTCAATAATCAAAAGTGCGCCATCTGCCATACTCAGGGTTCTTTCAACTTCGCCTGAAAAATCGGCGTGACCAGGCGTATCAATAATGTTTATCTTGTAATCTTTGTAGGTGATTGCACAATTTTTTGCTGATATTGTTATTCCACGTTCTCGTTCAAGCGTGTTGCTGTCAAGAATTTGTGTTTCTTCCATTTCATGCTGATTCTCACGAAAAACCTTGGTTTGTTTGAGGAGCGCATCAATAATGGTGGTTTTGCCGTGGTCAACGTGAGCAATTACTGCCACGTTACGAATTAGTTGAGGATTGATTTCTGCCATAAGCGCGTATTGTACCAGTAATACGCGTAAGTACCAAACAGATTGACGCTCGTTTGTCTGAGGGTTATGCTTTACATGATGCAAGAAGATCAACGTGATGGTTTGTCTGAACAGCACATAACTGATCCGGGATCGGGCGATGGCTCTTTGGCTACTGTATTCGAAAGCTCAGTCAATAAGGTTAAAATAGAACGTAAGGCTTCACATGGTTCAAAAGGGGTGTACTATGCGACTGGAATTTTGGCCGTTGGGATAATTGGTTTGTTTTTGGCTGTACAGCTTAATGCCTGGGCTTATCTGCAAAAAATTATCTTGCCTGCAACAGCGGTCATTACGGTCTTCGATAATGAAGATTCATTACCCATTTCTAGCGCCGAATTAACCCTCGATGGTCAACACATTATTACCGACACGGCAGGGGTTGCTATCGTTGGAGATCTTACCGCAAAAACGTATACCATTTCAATTTCTGCAGTAGGGTATCAAACCTATGAGGCAGACATTGATGTGCAAAAAGGACGGAATAATTTTACGTTTAG
>CAYZXG010000063.1:0-6561 GCA_964482365.1 uncultured Candidatus Saccharibacteria bacterium
CGTGCTTCGCACGCCGTTGCTTCTATGACTTCCGATGAAGTCTCTATGTGTGACCCACTAGCGTGGCTTTCAGAACTCTATAAAGATAGAGAGCATATCAAAAGTAGCATTGTTTTACTTCATAGTTTGGTATAGGCAGGGACTTGCAAAGTACCTAAAAGTGTGCTATTATATAAGTGCATGATCAATCCTGATCGTGCTTACCCTCCACGTTTATGGGAGAACGACGATGACTGCTCTTTTGAATAACGACCACCGTGTTGCTGGCACCGTAAAGTTCGACACTTCGGTGCCGATCGAGAAGCTCGCTGATTTCATCGCTGAGATGAAGTCCAAGAACACCGAACGTTGGGTTGATCTTCACATCCGTGGCGCGGGTGATGATGGGACGCATTACATCGCGTTCCATTACATCCTCCCCGATGGCAAGAAGAAGACCCACACGAAGGCGGTGAACAGCTTCCTCCAGTACCTCCGCGATCAGCTCGGCACTCGCCCCAAGCAGGGCAAGAAAGCCGATCCTGTTCCGCGCGGTGTGATGGGATGGAGCATCTCCACGGTGAAGGTCATGATCTGACGATCTGACCCGATGTAGGAACCCCGACAGGCGCAAATCTGTCGGGGTTTTCATATATATTTTAGATAAAAGAAAGCCAAGTATGCTGTGGAAACATTTTTGAAATGCTGTCATGTAACCAAAGTTTTTGTTCGCTAGTCATTTTGACCAAAGCATTATGTAAGTCCTGTGTATCGTGGTCCTTTGGGTCTTTTGCTTTGTAGAGCAAAACAACTTCAGGAGCTAGTATTTTTATTCCAGAAGTGGTCGTTTGGTAAAACTTATTTTCAGGATATGTAATTGTTTGGTCACGACGAAAGACCCAATTTTCGTTTTTGCGTTCATTCAGTAATACTTCAATTTCCTCGTCGCCTTTACTGAAATGAAGCTCATGGATAGGTAATTCTAGTTTGTCTTCAGCATTCCATTCTAAAGCATTGCCTTTTATTAGGTATTTACCATTCCAAGATGCGAAGCAAGAATTGAGAAAATGTTGCTCATCTCTCCAGACGGCGACTTCAATATCTTTATGTTTACGGGTTACCTCTCCTAGGTAAAGGTCGATTGCCCAACCGCCTGCCACAGCCCAAAAACCTTTGTAGTGCTCAAGGATAGTATTGAGAGTATTCTTTGTTTGTTCAAGTTTGCTCATAACTTTGATAAAAGTAGTGAGTGTTATCGAAGTGCTGATATTGTCTTGAGCCATTATGGTCAGTGCAGGTTAGTACGATTGATGTAACTAGTGCTAAAAAACCTACATACAAAAGCAGGTGTGTAGATTGAAAAAACTTTCCGTTGCCGTCCTTATTCCCAGCGTCTTGCCACGCTCTAGGGTAGATAGGGTCCTCTTCGTTCTTATCAAAAAAATTGGGTTCATACATTCCTAATGCCTTTTCAAGTCGAACGGCTACTTGTTGTTGTTTTTTGAAACCTCGCTCTAGGTCTTCTAAATATCTAAAACGTAACGCATAAAAAGCAATAAACAGACCCGTTAGGAGCATCACCTTTTGAGTGAAACTGAAAGATACGTCGCTCTGAATAACCCACCCACTTGCTGTAATAAGTAGTCCTAGGGACCAAATACCAATGCTTTGCACTCGCTCACGAATAACCCTCAAAGACGCATAGCGTTCGTCGAGTGCCGACATTAGGATATTTACCTTTTGCTCATCATTTATTGAAAGTGACATATTACGGTTCTAAATAGTGCCATGCTTTTAGCATGAATGCCTCTGCTTGTGCTGTTGTACGGGGCTGTCCTCTAAATAGCCAGAACAACTTACTGATCTCAAGGTAGTCCTTTGAAATGTTAGGATCACGCATATCATGCCATATTTTTGCAACAACGGCGCGAGTAATTTCACGATTGCTTGTACCCTCGAAGTACTCATCAGGTACATTCCAGACCAAACACTCAATAAAAAACGACGAGACCAACTTTTCATCAATTGAACGGCTTTCGATAAGTGCATTGCGTACGTTTTTGAGTATTCGCACAACTTGTTTGTAAGAACGACCCGTACTTTCATTTTTTACGACACCATTGTCGTAATGTTGTTCAGGGAAACTTTCAACCCTAGTTCCTGAACGTGTGTTGAAAGCAATTCCTGTATGCTCAATATCAGTCGGAGAATAAAAACGATGATGCGTGAAGCTCGCTATGACGTCAGCATTCATGCGTGTTGTGTTACCAGCCACTTTGAGACATTTTTCCTTTGGTTGAACCATAGACGGAAATGTCGATAAAAGAGTAGTGTGGACTTCGTTACGAAAATCATCGTATGTGTATGTTGCTGGCTTGAAACTTGCCCAATACGTACTCTGTTGTTCTTGAGGTAATAACGAAACATCGGGGAAGTAAAAATCCGTATGGACCACAACAATATCTATATCGCTATCCTGTCTCACATTGGTTCTATTCGCATATGAACCCTGTAGAAAAACTCTCACACTGTTCCCAAACTTTGCACGCATCGCCTGTGTTATCTGCTCACGCGCACTGACACATTTAGCATCCTCTGTTTCACTCAAAGGTCTTGCCCATAATGCTAGTCGGTCGTCAGATACATTCATATTGACATGTATAGTACGCCTTTTGTCGAGCAAATCAACGCTTTTTTGAGAGCTAATTACAGCTCTCGTGCAAGGTGTGATTTGGATAATCGGCAAGCAATTCAGCTTCACTTTTATAGGTTTTTAGATAACTTGGTGAGAGTGTTTTCCAGCCATCACTCGCTTCGCAATAGTAGTACTTTGATGAGTAGTGCGAGCTTACGTACCACTTATCTCCAGAGGTAGTTGCTGGTGTTATTACTGGAGTATTTGTTTCAGTTTTGTCGGCGCACACACCAGCACCCCATAGACCAATACCGTTTTCTTTTGCATATTGCTGTGCTGATTTGAAAGAACTTTGATATTTGTATGCACTAGAGTAAGTATATTCATAAGCGTATCCCTGTTTGATCATTTGTAGATTGAAGTTTGTACCATCAGCAAGGATTATGTACCCAAGCAATCTGCCGTATTTGTCGCGCTCGCCTTGTGAGATGTCTGTTTCAAGTGAGACAGTTTTACCAGAAAGAAGCTCTTTTGCTTTGTTGGATGCTTCAATACCGAAGCACTCTACTGGCTTGGACGGATGCACCGCTTCTGGGGTATCAATACCAATAAGTCGTATTGTTTCTGTGGTCCCATTCATATCAATTTTGACAGTGTCACCGTCGACCACTTCAACAACTTTGTACGAGATTGTATTACCGCTGTTTGATTGTGCAGGGGCTGTTTCAATAGGAGAAACTGGAGACGGCTGTGTTACCGATCCATCTGACGCCGTAACATTGTCTTGGATTGAAATCGCACTCTGATCTGTTGTAGACGAGACGTTTACCTGATCCGTTTGAGTATCAGTTGACTGAACTACTTGGTCAGCGATTGAGTTATTTTGAGGTTGGCTTATTGGTGCGCTTTCAGGAAGTAAGAGGACCGCAGAAAATAAAGTAATGACAGAAAAAACCGACACCGCAGTATATCTCAACGCCTTCTTTTCAATTAGTTTATATGCAAGGACCGTACTGACTGCGTACACAAGTGTATTCGGAAGTAAAAATAAAGCGGTTATAAAAACCGCGATGATGATGCCCCACTGTTGTTTGTTTGAGAGTGTCTTGTATTTTTGAAATATATTTTCCATAAAAAAGTAAAAACGCCCTAGAGATAGGCGTTTGTTTTTCCACAAAAAGCCCACCACAGGTAGTAACCGAAGTTACTCGTACCAGTTTCCCGATACGGCGTATAAGGCGACCCTATGATGGGTTTTTTGTGCCTTATACGACTTTTTCACCATGCCACCTGCTTGCGCTGATGGTTTAGGTTACTTATTTATTCAGTTGTGGCTCTATTGAAACACATTTTCCTGTATTTTGGAAGTAAAAATGTTACTATTTCTGCATATTACTATGAATATCGAGGATAGATTTAGTCGCAGTGTTCAGTTAGTTGTAAACGAAATCAGCACTGAACTTTTGGTCGGAGATAGCAACAGCATCCGCTTTCGTTTTGTGGATGGAACTGACGCTCCAACCGAAAGAGAACAGCAAAGAGTTTGTCGCTGGCTGGTAGATTTAGGTGCTGTCAAAATTGTAGAAAACGTAAATCAAAAACTACCATTTTCAATTGGCTATCCGTTCACAGGTGCTTTGATTGGCTATGTGTTTGAAATTGACACAGCTATTTTTTATGAACTTGCAAAGATATACAGCGTTGAGATCAATAACCACACTGATCATAAAAACCTACTGGAAAAAGCAAAAAAGCTCAAGAAAGTAGAGAAGGTTATACCTTCAAAAGTACGAGAGGAAGTAAGTGCCCCGCGGGTACTGTTTAGTGAAGAAACTCGTGAAATCATACTTGATGGCAAAGTGTGTGAAGTGCCCGTAGGCAATCAGTTTGAGGTAGCTAAAGCAATTTTCAAAGTACCTCTGGGAACTTGGGTGAATGAGACAAACGTGGTTGGCAATTTTAGTAAAGGCGACAACAAACAAAGTTTTTATGATGCACAACGCTACTTGAATGATCGTATCCAGAGTAAACTGGGTGTCAAAAAACTCATAGAATATAAGGGTTCTTCAGTACGTCTTGACCCTGTTGTTATGGAAAAACTGGGTCACCCATAATTCTGGGTCCAAACTGTATCAGTTCCACCTGTGTACGCTCATCAAAGCGTATTTTTTTGTGCGCTAAATCTAATTTCAATTACTATGAAAACACAAAAGAACAGTGAGAAAAGCAGTGATATTGATGTCTTCACCACCTATGACCTCGGTCTATCTGCGGGACTTCTAACCGCAGGATATAAATTGCACCGTCTGGACCGCATTCACGCGCGTGACCATAGGGTGCTTTTTGTCTTCGAGTACAAAGATGATATTGAAGACACAGCAAATCGTTTCTTCACTGACCAACTCCGTGTCAAAGCTCGGTCGTATTTTGACAATCTAAAAGCACTCAAGAACAAACTTTACTCTGACTAGCAGAGCAGAGGTTTCCTTGAAAAACACCGACAACAACGAATATCGTTATGGATACTGTCATTCTCAAGATATATGGACCAAAGAAGTTTTCTTTTACGAAAAAGGATTGGTTTTTGCCTGAAATAAATAGCCGTAAGTATCACGAACTTTCACCAACTGAACAGCTTTCAAATCGAATGTACTTGAGACGTTTCGTTTTGAAAGCACCACACCAATCTCGCTATACACCAAAAATTGATGTGCTCGAAACTCTCGACAGAGAACATAAGACGATCGTCTACGTTCTCATTGCAGAGTTCTCTGTTCCAAAGTTGCTTTACGGGAACAGCTTGCAAGAGGTGTCAGACAAAGACCTAGGGAAAGTCGTTACTGTTTTTAGGGACGTGCTCTTACGGGTGGGTATTCAAGTTGAAAACGAAGCTGTTGCAAGTGCTCGTGTTTCGGCTGTGCATTTTTGTAAGAATGTACCTTTACCAAAAGATATACGCTTACAAGACATTTTGGCTGAACTACAGCGTGTAGACATAAGCAAGGTTTTCGATATTACTACAAAGGAAACTAAAAACGGTGGTCAAGTTTTGCATATTTATTCAGGAACCATCGAGCGTGTTTTTTATGACAAAGTAAAAGATGCCCTACGACCAAAAGTGAAGCGAAAAGACAAAGGTCATATTGATTATGAACGAGAGGTAATAGAGAAATATCATCTTCAAAATATCGAGGTTTTTCGATACGAGTACCGCATCAAGAAAACTCAAACCGTGCAACGCGACATAAATCTAGCGTTAGAGCGAAAACCGAAGACCTATGTGGCATTTCGTGACTTATTTACCGATGGTCTACCGTCAAAAGTATTGCTCAAATCGTGGCGAGACATGATAGACAGCCCAGAGAACCAACTGGCGCTTATAGGACCCGTAGATAGTTTTAGAGTACTTCAACGCATTGTAGAGGGCGCTAGGGCGCAAGGTGGGGCGCACAGCATGAACCATGCCCTGATTGCATACGGTTTGACATGCATCATTCGAGATCATGGAGTAAAGGAGTTTCGACGGTTGATTTTTAGTCACTGGAATGGCGATCATCCAGAGCGACTAAATCGAAAACTGGCACAAGCGTCTGAATTGACCAAGGGCTTGCCGTACTCAAACGGTGTTGCCTTTGTCGATGGTCAAATCGAAAAATATGAACTCATTACTCGCTCCCTTTTGGATAGCTGTACGGTACAATGAGTAAGCTACACAAAAGTTCATATAATGATGTCTCTGCGTTTGAGAATAACGATGGGCAACGAGGACTTTTGTGTAGCAACAAGACGTCATTACGTTGTCCCTCATTGAGTTCAAAGGCGGTCCTATCCGACAGCTCATTGAAAGCCCTAGAAGAATTGGCTAGTGTATTGAAACCCATCTATTTGAGAATGAAAAGAGAGGGTTACAGTATGGTCAACGGTCATCTGGTCAAAATAAAAGAAAA
>CAYZXG010000064.1:0-6463 GCA_964482365.1 uncultured Candidatus Saccharibacteria bacterium
GCATTACTGGCGAATGCCGACAAAACAAGACAAGCACAGTCACTTTTGGCACAGGCAAAAGAAAACGAAGGTTTGGTACATACTGCCGTGCCAGTAACAAAAAAATCAGTAACAACGATTAATGAAATAAATCTTCTCGCGGCAAAGCACGGACTTGCAATCAAGAACTTGTCGCTCTCTGGGGGGGCTGGGTCGTCATCTGCAAAAGATACAACTACGGCCACGGGAGAGGTTGTATCCCTTGGGTTCGCACTTACCGTAACGGGCTCTTATCCGCAGATGCGTGAGTTAATAAAAGAGATTGAGCAACTTCCGCGAATAATTCAACTTTCAAGCGTTGATATCGGGAAGGCAGTTTCACAGACAAAAGGACCGGGAGAGAGTACACCGAGTGACTCTTCTGAGTTGTCGGCATCTTTTGCAGGTACGTTTTACTACAGCGAATCTTCTTCTGTTTCGGCAGTGAGTGTACAAGGGAGTGGACAATAATGAATCGTCAAACAACGGTAACCATAGTCATAAGCGTAGTTTTTGTACTTATCATAGGCGTGTTTGAGTTTATCCATTGGCAAGTTGAAACGGTTCCCTCGGTAGTTGATCCAACCTATCTTCAAACGTTTGACGTTGATCTTCCTCAGCAATTCGTTGATGATTTAAAATCTCGAGAAGGCCATGAGGTCGGTCCCGATCTTGAATACTAATCCCTAATCGTTTGTAGGTTTTGTCTTTTCTGTTTGATAACCCTTCATTCTTTCACCTCCTAATTGACCCCCCCGCCCTGAAGTCGTAATCGTAGTATGGTTCATAAGAGTACCATTTTTCCTTGAAACAGACATATCTTCGGGTGGTCGCAATCGTTTTTAGAACTTACGGTGTGGTTCTTGTTTTTGTCTTTGATATAATACTTACGTTGTCTATGAAGACAAATCGATCCGCGCTCAATGAGAATCTAAATCTTTGATTTAGTTATTCGAATTAGTCCGCCAAAAGGCGGGGTAGCGTGAGAAGACGGTTGAGGAAAAATTAATCCGCGGTAGCTCAATGGTAGAGCGAGTGACTGTGGCACATTACAACCTGTATAATTGCGGTGTGGGAGACAAGAGGACATACGCCGATAGGCGTGCATACATTGCACGTAAAGTATCTGAAAGGAGAAAACTGCTTCGCAAAGAAGCTGTTTATTTTCTGGGAGGATCGTGTTGTATCTGTGGATACGATAAGTATATTGGCGCCTTAGAATTCCACCACATTGACCCAAATGAAAAAGAGTTTGGGTTATCTTCGCGAGGGTTAACTCGTTCGTGGGAGAAAATTGTGGAGGAACTTAAGAAGTGTGTTTTGGTTTGTTCAAACTGTCATCGCGAAATACATGCAGGTGTAACGCAGCTTCCGTTGGAAACAACGGAATGAAAAAGTGGGTGAATTCAGGGAAGCCTTACCTCCTATACCCATGGGGGATGGTAATCCTGAGCCAAGTCCGCCGATAACGCGGAAAGGTGCAGAGACTAGGTGTTTACACCCGAGTAGCATAATACAGTTTGTGTTTTGCTCAAGAGCGCCCACTACCTAAAGGTAAACTAAGTTTACCAATGGTAATGATATAGTCCACGCATGCTGGAAACAGTGTGATTAGTGTAATCACTAGGTTCGGGGTTCGAGTCCCTGCCGCGGAGCCATTCGACAATTAATATAACAATGAAATTAAGTGATTTTATTACAACTGTTTTAGTAGACATTGAACAAGGCGTTAATGGTGCTGCAAGACAAACAAATAGGCGTACCTTTTTGCACACGTTTGGGACAAAAGGTGACGAAGGGGTAGACTTTGATGTTGCTGTAACGGCAAGTGCTGAGGCTTCGGGCAAGGTAGGCGCAGAAGTATTTTCAATTGGAGCCAAAACAGAAGGTAAGATCTCCAATGAGGAAGTAAGCAGGGTAAAATTTCGTGTTATGGTAGGTGACTATTTCAAAAAATGAATCAAACTATCCGAAAGCAATATTCTAAACAACTCGAATATTTTCAGAGTCAAATTCCTTTGGGTAGCCAAAGCGCTGGGGTTCTAATAGCAACTGTTGAACATTATCATCAAATAATAGCCGAGATAGAAAAACAATCCGGTGAGGACCTATCAAGATTTAGAATTCCTGATAGCGTTTTTCGGGACAGAGACACCTATATGACCAATGGCTTTAGAGATCGGTTGGGAAGTTTAATTGGTTACTTAAAGGCTGATATAGAAGAAGAAAAGGAAGAGGGATCTTCGGATACATTGAAAATTATTACTGGAATACAACGCACACTAAGGAAGCTATTTAGAACAAAGCCCAATTCAGAAAAGGCAGTCCAAGAAAAATTAGAGGATCTTTTTAACGGGCAACAACTAAACTTTAAAAGGGAACAAGAACACATACCTTATTCAAGTAAAACATATATACCTGATTTTACATTTGAAGATATAAATGGAGTGGTAGAAGTGAAATTCTGTAATAATATAGAGAGAGAAAAAGAATTAATAGCGGAGATTAATGACGATATTCAAGCATACTCAACAAGATATAAGAATTTAATTTTTGTTATTTATGATGGTGGAGGTTTTATTAGAGACGAAGAGAAGTTTAAACAAGACATTGAGTCAAAAAGCGTTGTTGTAGAGATTGTAAAGCATTAATCTAGGACTGGCTTCATTTTTCAATTTTTCTCTGATTTGTGTATAAGCCCAAAGTCTGAAAATGCCTTGGTATTATGTGATAATTGCGTGGTAATATTAGGGTTACGATTCTTGCTCCGATTTCATGTTATATCTAGTGTACGTTGTAAGAACTGCTATAATCAGCAATATGTCTTCTATCGTACCGTTGGCAATGATGCAATGGAATCAAAATGTAATAACATATTTTCGTAATAAAAAAGCTCTCTCGCCTCAATCTGCGATTATTTTTAATCAAGAAGAGTTTGAAAAAATGTTTAACTTCTATTTAACTCCGAATACAAGTATTTTAAAGCAACCTTATATAAAAACAAACAATAGTGGTGCTTATTATATAGATGAAGATGTGTTAAAAATTTATTCAGCTAAATCGGGTAAAATAGGTTTAATCATGGTTGCAGTATCAATTTTCATTCTTGTAATAGGGTACATTTTCGTGCGATAAAAAGTTACAACATAGTCAACTAGAGCAAGCTAGTTGACACTAAATATACCTATATTGTTTTGTAAGTATGAAGCCTTCAGACAAGAAGCGGCATTTGAAATACGTGGTTTTTTGGTTCGACAAGTTTCTGAATTGAAAATGTACGATTCTAGTCATCGAGATATTAGTGAGAGTAATCAAAAAAGCCTTTCTGTGGGGTTTGTGGAATAAAGGGGAAAATAATGTTTTGAATCACTAACATTTTCAGGTAGTGATGTTGGAATGATTGATGAAAGGAAATGCCACAATCTCCAGTGGTACAGTTATTTTTGGTAATGAGATATCAAACTGCACTTCATGTATTGATCAATTGAACCCTTGCGAGAGTAGGTAGTCTTTGAATTCAAAAACGTCGTTCCACTTGTCTGAATTCAAAAATTCTTTCCATTGGTCGAAGATTTTATCTTTTATTTCAGCTAAGTTTTTATGTCCAACGTAATCTGGATAACTACTACCGTTCAGTCGGGCGCGCATCTCCTCATCAGTTATAAATTCAATCAATGCATGTTCTAAATCTGTTTTCCCAAAGTAACTATGAAGAATTTCATGCCAGAAATATACAGTCGAGTAGTTTGGCCAATCAGAAGCATGTCCGAACAAAAATTCGTTGTTGCCGATTGACTTTCCATGGCAAAGTCCAGGGTGAGTTACATAGCACGTAAATGCATCATCTTTAAAAGGTATTCCAATCTTTTGTGTTAGGTAGTCGTAGCAACAGTCATAGTTTGCTTCCCATTCAGTTTTACAAAGTGTTTTATAGTTTTCAGTTTGACTTAAGAGAATGTTAAACTCATCAGATTCTTGAATTTTCTCAAAGAAAGAAGGCAAAAAGGTGAGTTGTTCTGCTCCATATTGGTTTGGGTGAAGAGCCCTACCTAAAATAACATTGTAGGCTGATTGAGATATGTTCCATGCTTTATCTTTGAAAGTATCTACGTCTTTTTCGTAAGCTGAGTCACTAAACTTATTCGATTGTAGGGTATGAGCTATGAGAAGGTTGTTGTCTATTTCAAGTGATAGGTTCATGTGTTTATAGTGATAGTCTAACATTTGTACAATAAATCGTGGGTGGTGGGGTAGAGTTTTATTCAAAGTTCAAATGTCGCAAATCTTGGATGTGTATTAATTTTTTTTGTTTTTGAATAATGGTTCTGTCGTTCCATACTATCCGGAGCCTGTTATTCTAAATTGCAAAAGAGAAGATTGACCCTTTGTAAGCCAAACTATGTTTTTGATAGAAATAGTCTGCGGCTTCACCATCTTCTGCCTGAATAAGCATATATTCAGCACCTTGTCGGTATGCCCAGTCCATTGCACACTTCCATAATTTTTTGCCATATTGTTTTCTTCTTGAATCTTTCTTCACCTCAAAAAAGGGCGCAAGGAGTTGGTGTTTTTGCCAAGGGTCGTTTATTACATCAAGCGGTCCAATTATACCTACTATATGGTTATTGTTATGAGCGACTAAGATGGGGGATAGGTCTTTGTCACTGTTTATATACTGACTCCAGAGCATCTGTGAACCTACTAAATCATCTTCTTTTGCTAATTCACCAAAGGTTGCCTTGATATTGTTTGGCAATTGATGATAGTTGGTAATATCTTTGTGGTTGTTCATAACGGTATCGCTACCTGTTAGAGTTTTTAGGTAAAGATTGCTGATGTGAATACCTGAATGCTGTGGTGGTCTATTAAAGGTGAAAAGTCGTACATGAGATACTGATTTTTTCTCTTTGATGTGTTTTGTGATCTCTCGAGCAATTGCGAACTGTTCTTGGTGAAAAGGTTTATCCGAGTAAAGAAATATTTTCAGTGAGGTTTTTCCTAGAGTGTTAACTACGGGAACAAAAAGATCATTATTGACTGCAAGGACTTCTGGGACATAGATGTACTCTTTTTTGCTACTAAACCATCGATAATCTTTATCATAGGAAAGAGTATTTTTATTATCCCAGTACAGAAGTACGTTTTTTATGAGATGTGAGATGGGCTCCTTTCCTTTATATACAGGACCAAACGAAGGTAGGTAAAACACATCGTTAGTAATAAATTTGTTAATTAGATAGGTAACGTGATCATACATATGTACCTTAATCATACATGAAAAAGCGGTGATTGGACCTATGTCCAACCACCGCTACGGGATAAAATGCGGATTCTTCGTTGCGTTTTACGTTGGCCAAGGATTATCGTCACTTGCTTTACACGCACAACGCATGACCTTGTTCTCAAACTGCTCAAGGTCGATCACTTCAGACTCTTCTACTAAACGTTCAAGCTGGGTGTCCATAAATATATTCCTCCTTTCTTTAGGATTGAAACCGGCACACGTAGTCTGGTATCTGTCCGACATTGCGGTAAAGTGCGAGCTTTGGTGGGCAGTTCAGACAGTGTGACAACAGTGAGCAGGTAGTACATGCCGCTGGTGTTTCCAATAATACTTCGGAAAACTGCTGCAGTGAAGCAAGCGCATCAAGCCCGTGACCTAAAAGATTAACCTTATGAGAACGAGCCGATTGGCAAATGCTCACATCACCTTTACAATCCACATGAAAAAATAAACGACCTGCTCCGCAACGTTCTAGCCAGTTCACTCCTTGCGGAATGTTGTCTCGATTACTTTCGTTATTCCCTAGCTCACATTCTGCCATTACGTAGATTGGACTTGAGTCCCCACTAAGTGTTGGCAGAAGTTCGGAGTAGGTATGGTGAGAGAACCCATATGATTCGGCGAGTTGTTGCATGCATCCAAGCTCATACTGGTTGTAGCGTGTCCGAATAATATTAATTCGGACATTCAATCTAAGCTCTTGCGCTGTATGCAATCCTTCTAAGAAATCACCGTATCCATTGGTATCTTGGGTGAGAGCCTCAAAAGAATCGAGGGTGCCACCATACATACTTATAGCAATCCGATAAGGTGGCATTTCAGCAAGAAGATTGCGTATCTCCTTTTTGCTCAAACGCGAACCATTGGTTGATAGGCTTATTAAAAATCCTTTTTCGTAGGCATAACGGTAGGTTTCAATAAAGTACTTATCAACAGTAGGCTCACCGCCTGTTATCTGTAGCCACAAGCAACCGGCATCAGCAAGCCAATCAAGTAGTTTATAACGGTCGGTTAATGATAGTCCTGTACGGTGTCGATGAGCTAGCAGACAATGTTGACAGTGGTAATTACATGCTTCGGTTATCTCATAGGAAGCCCGGCCAAAACCTAGTACTCCATTCTTCTGATATTCAGACATTCTCCTCCTGAATTATCAAAGAG
>CAYZXG010000065.1:0-6430 GCA_964482365.1 uncultured Candidatus Saccharibacteria bacterium
TGCCGTTTATTACTGAGGAGATTTACCAACACATGCCCACAAAAACGACCGAAACAATATCGCTACACCCGTGGCCTAAAACCCTATGAGCAAAAAAACACTTATCATTACTAGTTTCACCATCGCCGTAATTATTGGCGTATTGTTTGGAGTGATTTCAGTCCAAAAGACTCTAAAAAAAGCACAGATCGACGAATACATAAACCGCGCAACAACAGCCAAAAACGAACAACATTATGTCGACGCATTCAACCTTATGTCGCTAGCCCGAAAACTTGATCAACAAGATACAAGTCTGATTATTCGACAAGCCGACATTGCATTTTTAAACGGTGACTACGACGTTTCACAAACGCTGTACCTTGAAGCAGGCGTTACACAAAACCCACAACTTTTGTTTACGCGTGCACTCTCTCAATTATCCCGCGGCAACTTTTCGAGCGCAGTTGACATACTTACGCAAGCACAACAAAGTCTAACTGAACAAGACCCACTTACAACTTCCCGCATCACTGCACTCATCACATCCATCGCTGAAATCATGACAGAAACGAACTCACCCAAAATCCAAGCGCTCACTGCCCGTACACTTATCGGTGAAAAAGCATACACCTATTCGATCGAAGTCCTTAACAACCTTATTACCTCAGAACCGCAGTATAAAGATGCCTATTATCTACGCGCCGTTTCGTTCTATTCACAAGGAAACGCAAGTAAATCGCGAACTGACGCAAACGCAGCACTTGATATAGACCCAAACTACAAAGCAGCACGGGATCTGCTCGCAAAACTTGACGATAGTAAGTAAGACCCACTACCACAAAACCTGTACCCAATGGTATATAATGTGAGCTGCTCAACTACATATGGCAGATATCGAAATAACCGTACAAAAACGAACCGCGCTCAAAAAACAAGTTAATGCTCTTCGCAACGAAGGGTTTTTGCCTGCAAACATATACGGACCGCTTGTTGAGGCAAGTCTTGCCGTACAAATGGAAAAATCCGTGTTTAAAGATCTCTACCAGAAGTCAGGAAAATCTGACCTAGTAACCCTTACCGTTGAAGGCGAAACAGAAACACGACCAGTTTTGTTATACGGAGTACAACGCGACCCCGTTTCTGACGAGGTCATTCATGTTGATCTCTATCAAGTGGACCTTACTAAAAAGATCGACGTTGAAATTCCCATTAATCTTTTCGGTGAGGCTCCCGCAGTTACCAACAAGTTGGGCGAGCTTTTGCAACTTTTGGATTCACTAAAGGTTCGCGTGTTACCAACCAACATTCCACGTGCTTTTGAACTCTCACTTGAGTCGCTTGAGCAAGTTGGAGACGCTCTCACGATTGGAGACCTAACGATGCCCGATGGCGTTGAGGTTCTTGATATTCAACCTGAGGAACTTATTGTTAAGGTAGACGCAATTGTCGAAGTGACCGCCGAAGACCTTGCCACACCAGAAGAAACCGAAGCACTCGCACAAAAAGTAGCAGATGATGCAGAAGAAAAAGAAGCTGGCGAAAACAAACCTTCCGATGCCGAGACTGCATCAGAATAAGATTTACACATCCACATGGATATTGCTGACTACGACAAATCGCACTACGATTACCAAACCTATTGGCAAAACCGCGCCTACGAAAATTTGGTAGAACACAAAACACTTTCTACGCTTCTCCCATCAAAAGGAACGCGTATTCTTGACCTTGGCGGAAGTTTTGGACGACTTATGGATGTCTACGCCCCACGGTTTGAACAAGCAGTTATCTACGATTATTCAGAACGTGCACTACAGCAAGCAAAAGAATCCGCAGAAAAACAGGGGTTTACCAACATTGAAACCGTTCAAGGTGAAGCAACACATCTTCCTTTTGATAACGACTCGTTTGACGCCGTAATAGTCATCCGCGTTCTTCACCACCTTACAGAACCAAACTTGGTTTTTTCTGAAATACACCGAATATTAAAACCCAACGGAGTTTGCATTATTGATGTTCCCAACAAAATTCATCTCAAGAACAGGATCAAACATTTGTTCGCCAAAGATTTTGATTTTGCATCCGATCAAACCCCCGAAAACGTTGGAACGTCAACAATAAACGGCGAACAAGGAATTTTTATTAACTACCACCCGCAAAGTATCATGGACCTTCTCACTTCAAACGGGTTTGCTATTCAGAAACGTCGATCAATTCTTAACGCACGTTCAACAACACTAAAAGGAATTTTTGCGCCACAATTTCTTAGCGCGTGCGACGAAATACTACAGCCAATGTTTACCATTGATTCTCTGGGACCACAGATTTGGATCAAAGCCGTTAAAACACTTTAGCGGATCACTTCGACTCCACTTATGCGCATCTTTATGTGTTGTGGCATGGTTAGTTGTCCAACACGCTTTGTGTCGGATGAGGTAGAAAGGAAAAGGGGTAAGTTAAGTTTAAAAGAATAGGCTTCATGTATAAGCCCTGGTTGGTTTTCCCATACAAGCTCGTAGGTATCAATGTTTGCAAAACTAAGCGTTGGGGGAAGTGCATAGTCTGCTTTGATACTCTGTGTGGTGTTTACAGGAATCTCCACAAGACCAGCCACAACAACTCGGCCCGATTCTTCGTACTGCGTTTGGTTTGAAAGTGGAGGACTTACCGATACATGCGACACTCCCAAAGGTAGATAGATACGCACATAGTTTTTATACGTTCCGTTCGGCCACGTATTATTTTCACCGGTATGGTCCCATGTTACGGTTAAACTTCCGCTTAAGTTTCCGTCGCGATCGACCGACACTCCATAATCACTTGTTCGATTAATCCAATAATTTGCTTTATTATTTCCCACATTACTATCAACGATCTTTAGATAATCACCTGCTGAATACAACAGCTCGCCCGAAATTCCCATCTGAGTAAGATTTTTTTGTGTTTCTGGGTCTTGTGCATATGCCATCACATTGCGCGAAACTACACCTTTACCGAGAACAACCGCAAGTGCTTGCTGTGAACTTTCCGGTTTTTGAGAGAGAGAAAATAGCATTGACTCAAATAGCGCGCCCAAAAAATCGCGTTTACCACTATCGCCTGGTTCAAACCCCACTTCGGCATGATACTGTGCTCGTTCTGAAAGGTTTTCAGCGGTAATTATTTCGTTAAATGAAGCGATCTCAACACCACCCGTGTACGATAAAAGATCCTGAATGACCGAAACGTTGAGCGCAAAAACTCCGTCAATCGTTTCTCCCGTTGCCACTTCATACTGAGGAACAAACGCATCCATACTCACCGGAAACGACGTCCACCAATTGCTATCCCGTAACGGAACAACAGTAGGACCAAGAAATGTTGTCATGTCTTCAGGCGCAACTAATGTATTTTTTTGATCCAAAAGTCCGTCTGGATTATAAATATCGTCAACTTTTACCTCGGATATGTTCCCGTTTTCTACAGAAAAAACCACATAACTTCCAATAAACCCACCGGTTGGACGAAGTTCGTTATTATTCTGAAGTAAAACAACAAAACGTCGTGGCGTATTAACACCTAAAAAATAGGAGAGTAATTCTTCTGATTGAGCTGATCCTTCAATGAGCGGACGCGTAAGCCACAACGCATTAAGCGTTTGCTCGATCGACGGCGAAAGCGACATGGGAAGCGAGATGTTCTGAACCGATTGCGCGTGTTTTTCCAAAAGAGAATATTCGAGTGCCGCTTGATTTATGTGAAGTCCTGCGATTTTAATGGCGCCCAAAACCGATTCTGCCGAGTGTGTTGTTACCGCTACATTTCCGCCAAGGGATTGCAATGCGCCACTTGTTATATCCGATAAACTCGAAAATGCAAGTGAAGCGTTCTTACCAACCCGTGAAGCACTCGAACCAAGAGCGAACACCTCTTCACTTGAATTAAACCATTCAGATTTTCCAAAAATCGAAAACACCGGTTCGTAAAATCTCCACACGGTTTGCGCTTGAACAAAAAGATTTTCAGAACCCGAAAAATCTGAGTTTACCAGTTTTTGTACTCCTCGCGCCGAAAACCCAATAGTCAAAAATAGCGGCGTGGTAAGGAAAAACATCGCAAATGTTACGGTTAACCACACGTATCGTTTTCGCACAGGTAATATCGTTACGTTCTTCAAAAACGAGAAATTAGCAAACTTTGGCAGAGAAACTTTTGGAAACTGTTTTTGTTTTTCTTGCACGTGCTCTTTTTTATTGGTAAGCCACCCTTTTACTGGTTCGGTCTTTTCTTCTTTATTCGGACGAGAAACTTTTTGCTCAATGACCATATCTGCCTTTTCTACCTTTTTTTCATCTTGAATCTCTTGTGTGATTAGTTTTTCAACACCGTCTTCCCCCTTTTTGTAGTATGTCATCACTCGCTCAAGTCCCTCAGTAAGTTCAATTTTTGGAGCCCAATGTAAAATTTTTTCGGTACGTGAAACGTCAACATTTTCTGACTCAGGCATAGAAAACGATTTGTGCTCCGGAATAAACTCAACCTTAGCCGTTCGTTTGATGTATTGTTTTAACACATAGGCAATTGAGATTGCAGAAACGCGTTCGGGGTTTACAAAATATAAAATTCCTTGAACGACTTTTGGGTCATCACTGTACAAATACTTACTTAATCCAAACGCTGCGTCGTCAACATAAATGAGGTTATATTCTCGTGAACCTTCTTCGTCAAAAACGAGATCTTTGCCCTCAAGCGCCATGCGAACTGCACGCGTTAATACCGAGCTCGTATGAAGATCCATACCTACGCCGTACACTTGACCAAGCCTGGCAATACGAACATCAAGACCAAACTTTGTAGCGTACTCTCTACACAACGCTTCACCGTAACGTTTACCTTCAAGGAACGAAAAATATGCAGTAAGTTCGGGTCCATCAAAATAATGCTCAAGCGTTTCATGCGAGGCGAGTCCACGATAAATATCGGTTGACGATGAATAGATAAATCGTGCTTTTTGTTTTACCGAAAGATCAAGCAACTTTTTAAGCGCAAAAGATTCCATCAATAATTTCTGCAAACTTCGTTCGTCATGTCCAATATGCGCGGATGAATGCTCAACATCAATGATCGCAGAGATGGAGGTGTCGTCTAACGATGCAGGCAGATCTTCTTGCAACAGGTCTACTTCGATATATTCAAAACCTTCTCTTCTGAGCGGTGAATGGTTGCCCGGAAAGTCGATGCCAATAACATGTTCGCCAAGGTCGCACAAAACTTCGGCAACGCGTGCGCCAAAAAATGAAGCGACGCCGTAGACCAAAACAACGGATGGTTCTGATTTGTGGGCAGATTTACTTTTGTTCATTCCCTCTTAGGTATTCGTTTATTAGTACGAGCAGTCCGCCTCCGATAAGCACGAGCAGAAAAGAAACTATCGAAAACAAAAGTGGTGAGTATGTTACGACCTTGATATCCGGAATATCGCTTAATGGTTGGGCACTAAACTTAAGCGCGTCTTTTTCATTCAACATGCTCACAAGCGAAATAACTGATTCGGATGCTACGGTAACCATATCAAGTGACAAATTTTCATCAGAAGATGTGTAAACTACGGAGACGATCTGAGGAGCAATTTTTTTGACATCGAGGGATGTGATCTTTGGGGTATCGGTATACGTTCCTTGTAAAAACGCCGACTCTATTGTTTGTGATAATTCTGGTGTTTCAAAAAGTCCAACCACCGTGTCGGTGTACCCTTCTGCCGCAAGTTGTGCATAGTACCCATCGTACGAAAAACTGGCAGGATCCGCTACTGTTGTGTTGTGAATATACAGGCTTGTTGATGCAGCATACTGGGAGGGAAGTTTTAATAAAACCACAAAAACAACAACGGAAATTACAAAAGACACGCCAAGTAAGCTAACTTGGGATTTTTTAAGTGTTTGTACTATCTGAGCGAGTGTCATGGTTATCAAGTGTTAGGTTTACGAGCGCATCTGCTTTTTTATTTTTTTCGCGCGGTATATGCACAAATTGTACCATAGCAAAGTTTTTTATCATATCGATCACGCTGTCGTACAGGGGTTTAAGTTCTGGATGTTTAACGCGATAGTCCCCCTTGATTTGTTTGACGATTAACTCGGAATCCATATACACGGTAAGTTCGGTATTGGGTGCATCAAAATCCGCCATGACCCGATCAATACCGAGTAAAAGCGCTTGATATTCCGCCTGATTATTGGTAATTTCACCCAGATATTGTCCGATGGTTGTTTCGGTTCCATCTTCGGCGATAATTACGCAGCCGGCGGCCGAAGGACCGGGGTTTCCGCGCGCACCACCGTCAGTATATAAAGAAACAGTAGCCATGGTTATTAGTATACCGCTTTGGAACCATTTCCGTAGGGGCGGGGTCATCCCGCCCGGTATTTGCGGCAAACATTCCGAAATACACACCCTCTCGTAGGGGTCGCCC
>CAYZXG010000066.1:0-6372 GCA_964482365.1 uncultured Candidatus Saccharibacteria bacterium
CGGCGGCTACGTCGTTTTCTATCTTTTCCAAAACCTCCGCAAATTTTTGTCTTCCCGGCTCTTTGGCAGTTTTACTCTCGGTAATGAAAGAAACTATTTTTAAATTCTCCTTTGCGGCGAATTCCTCAAGTTCCGCAACTTGAGCCTCAATAGACAAAATTTGTCTGTCTGGTTCATCAGTTGATTTCCTGCAATAAGCGATGTATTTAACCATTTTTTCTATACTTTATTAGAACCAAAAGTAAAAAATAAATAAAGATTACTGATACAAAAATAGATATAAAGTCTATTTTTGAATGATACAAATCATTGGTTTTTAATCCTAAGTCATTTAGGAACACAGGCCACTCTTCGAGAAATATTCCCAACCCAACTGGAATAATAATTTTTGATTTAAACGATTTCCGAAATAAATAACCTACAATTATGAGCAATATACCGACTTGATAATGGTGAAATGAGTCATTAATAATTCTATTTATAATTTCGCTATTGTTTCCAAATAAATAAAAAAGGCTAATAGACCAAAGCCTGGTGACTACGATTGTGATTAATAAGACTTTAAAGAAACTTTTGATTTTTTTAATTTCCATCATCTTTATTATACATTTTTAATGTTCTTTAAGTCTGCGAAGCGGACAGGAATTTCCTTTCAAGAAGCCCAATTTTTGCGTTTTTTCTTTCTTCTTTTCCCGGCGGGCTGTCCGCAAGTTTCAAAAAAGGCGGATTTGACGCACTTTCCGCGAAGGCGGGCGCGGAAAGCGCTACCTCCCAACCTCTTTCTTCTCTTTATTGGCTGGGAGACAGGGATTCGAACCCCAATTGTACGGACCAGAACCGCAAGTCCTACCATTAGACGATCTCCCAACATGTGATTTTTCCTGCTTATTGTATCACTTGGGATAGAGATTTATAGCTACTATTAGGGCGGGATTTACGTTTGGAGAGAAAGAATTATGAGGAAATACTTTAGGTAGCGGAACTTCCAATCGGAAATCCCGCTACCCTTGTCTGTTTTATCGGTTGAAATGCTTTCTGACGAAGCTGAGTAGCTTTCGGACCAAAGCATTTCCATGGTTTTTGGCTTCATGCAGAACGCGCGAATTGTCTTTACCTGTGTAATTCAAGTAGAGGGTATAGACAACCGCAAGTACACTTGCAATAAGGAGTGTACCTAAGTTGGGAACAAGAACAATAACTACTGCACTAAGAATGGCTCTGACAATAGTCAAAGCACCGTAAATCACTATCAATGAGAGAAACCACTGCAAAGATGCTTTTTTAATATCCTGAAACATGATGTACTCCTTTTTTTGAAAGTGAAGCTGTAGAAACGACATTTAAAAGGACTTCGTACGCATAAACCACTAAACCGATAGGCTAATGATATCAGTTGATTGATGAGTCGTCAAATTCGAGGGATCGATTTACAAAAGACCTTGTTGAGCGAGAGAAGCTTTTTTGAGGGTTTCAATAAAAAGGTGTTGTGCTTGTTCGATGTTTTCGTCTTTGCCTTGCCAGACTTTTAGTGGACCTCCTTGAAGTGCTCGTGCATATGAAAAGGTTATCTTCCAGGGGAACGGACCAAGTTTGGCAATTTCATTTAAGTTCTCGATTGCTTCCTCAGAAGTTTGTCCGCCTGAAAGAAACACGACTCCCGGTACGTTTGCTGGTACGGTTGCCATCAGGGTTTGAACCGTTGCATAGGCAATTTCTTTTGCGGTAGCATCGATAATCGAAGTGCTTCCTGGGATTACCATGCTTGATTTTAAAATGATATTTGCAAGGTCTACTCGATATTCGGCAAGAGTATCAAACATCATCTGTAACACTTTGGTAGTCACTTCTTGAGCTTGTTGCAGATCGTGATCACCGGTTAGGAGTACTTCAGGTTCGAGAATAGGAAGCATGCCTACGTTTTGGACCATTCGCGCGTATTGCGCAAGTAACACGGAGTTTATTTCAACTGCTTCACGTGTTGGGGTGTCGTCGCTAATTTCAAATACAGCGCGCCATTTTGTAAACACGGCACCTTGTTTCTTAAAAACCAGCAGATCTTTGGCAAGTGTATCAAGACCCCGCGTGATTACTTCTCCTTCAAATCCGGCCATTTCTGCTGTGCTTTCGTCAACTCTAATTCCAGACAAGATTTCTTTTTGAGCTAGTAGGGCAGGAAAGTCAGTCCCAGAATTATCTTTTTGAGAAAAGGTTTCTTCAAATAAAATTACTCCACTGGTATATTCTTCAATGTTAGGGGCTGATAAAAAAAGGTTGCGATATTGTCTTCTAGTTTCTTCTGTTGATTCAACTCCAACGTCGGCAAGACGTTTTGTTGCAGTGTGAACGCTTTCATCCGCTGCCAGTAGACCTTTTCCTGTTTCCAAAAGTTTTTCAATTGTTGCTTTCACAGATTCATTGTAACGTAGTCATGAAATTGTCACCTATAATCGGTGAAATCACTTTTGGTTTGATATGATTATCGGTATGCAAACGTATATTCGCTCACTCAAAGATCCTCGAAAACTGCTTAAACTTATTGGGTTGCTATCTGTTGTTGTTGTACTTCCTTTAGGACTATTTAGTATTTCTGGTACAGCTGATTTTGAGAATTTCGTACGATCTATCGGACCGTGGGGTCCCGTTGTTGTCACGTTGTATATTATGTTTTCGCATGTATTTGTTCCGGTTGTTGGCTCACCGATGGCAATTTTAAGTTTTACCATGTATGGAATTCCGGCAACAATGCTGTATATGTATATCGGTGGACTTATGAGTGCTGTGATTAATTACTGGCTTGCACATGTGTATGGAAGAAAACTGGTGCTTAAGTTTGCAGGAGTTAAGACCATGACACAGATCGATCATTACGCTGAGCACATGGGAGCAAAAGTGCTGATTTTTGCACGTCTATTTGCTGGTTCACTTTTTGATGTTATCTCATATGCGGCTGGCATAACTTCAATGCCGTTCAAACAGTATTATGCAATTACGGTGTTCTACAGTGGAATTAGTTCGATAATTACTGCATATCTATTCCGAGATTTTAATTTTAAGAGTCCGCTCATGGTTTTTGAGTGGATAGGAGCTCTAATTGTACTTGGTGCCGTATTTGGTTTTACGTTTAATCGAATGTTACCGTACTTAAAAGAAAAAAAACAGTCTGATGAAACGTTAGTAACAAAAGATAATGATCAACCGGTAACGCCTAGTTAAGGATTTCTGAAAGCAGTTCTGAACGTTCTGATCCATTGGTGAATCGAGGTTGTGAGTAATCATAGAGCAACGTTGTGTATAAGTATCTATTAACCAGTTTCCCTTCATAAAAACTTAGCCAGGGGATTATTCCTTGCCTTGTTTGACGTGACCACATTTGGTCAAAGAATAGGTTGCCTAGTCCGTAAAAAATTGCGCTGCCATTATAAAATTCAACTGTTTGCGGTTGGTGAGATTGAACGCCAACAACGACATCTGCACCTAGGTCAACTGCTTGGCGGAATACTTGTTCTTGTTCAATGAGCGGAAAGTATTGGTAGGTTTCAATAAACTGGAAATGAACAAACACGATATCTGCGTTTTGTTTTGCAAGCAAAATGTCACGTGCCATTTTTTCTTCGCTATAAAAATTCGAACCTGGCTGGTCATCTTTTGCAATTGACACGTAGTCTGGTCCGTTCAGTGAGTCAAAATAGTTGTAACCAACAAACGCAAATGTTGTTCCATTAACAGTTTTATACAGGATTTTTTCTGCATCAGCTTGGTTGATCCCGCCACCGAAATGCTCAATCCCGGCTTGCGAGAGATGGTTTATCGATTCGAGGTTTGCGTCATACCCGTAATCGTTCTGGTGGTTACCAGTAAGATCAACAATGTCTGTTCCAATCGCGGTTAGTGAAATAAGAGAGGGGGTTTTTCCACACAGTACAATGCCTTCTTTTTCGGGAATACAGCTATCAAAAAGAGGGTTTTCATTGTTGATATGAGTGATGTCGGCTTGAGAAAGAATGTCCATGACACCGCGTGCAGGATATAAAGGATCGTTTCGGCGTGCAATTTCGTATTCAACTCCACGGCTTATTGCGGTAACACCCGTAACGGCAACGTTTGTAAGTTTTGTGTGATCAAAGTTTGTTTTTGGTAAAACGGTGTGGAAAGCTGTAGCAATTTCAACAGCTTGTGGACCTTGTACTGAGTAAGCTAGCGTGAGTGGCCACGGGTTTTCAGAAGGTCGCAACAGTGAGGTTTGGTCGATGTCAAGAATTGCCCACTGTGGATTAGCTTCCTGCCATGACATAATTACGGTTTGGTCGTTTTCAATTGCGGTATTGATCTCTTTGTAAGATGTATAGACCGTAAGAACTTGTGTTGAAAGATCGAAATAGTCGATTGTGAATTCTTTGGCAGTGCTGGTAACGCCGATGGTTCCGTCTGACAGTCCATTTTTAATTTCGTCCAGAGATATCGTTTCAACTGAAGCTGAAAGTTTATGTGCGGGTATCAGTGTTTCGGTGTACAAAGGAGTGCCTTTGTTTGAATAGGTAATTGAATTCGACTGATTATCCGTACTAAGAATATAGGTGGTATCTGCTTTTGTATCTGCAATTTCTCGTTCTGGAATATATGAGTCAAGAAAGGGTAGTATTGTTTTTTGTGCATAAATGTTTATAGTTTTTCCTTGTAGAATTTTTGAGAATGAGATAACGGTTGATTCGATTGGTACGTAAGCAGGTGAATACACGAGAAAAATAAATAACGTGGTAATTACCGATACTAACGCTGTTATGCCGAACTGTTTTTTAAGTGTCATCACTGGTAATTATATCGCACAAGTTACTTGATGTTTTACAAACCGTGGTTTGGTGAGGTAATCTTACATTGAATGGAACACAACTTATTACATGCTCACATTATTAGGTGTATTCAAAAAACGTCGACGTCGAATTTAACTGATGCGCTCAAAGAGTGGGATTTTCACGAGGTTGCATGTGCGTTGAGTTCTTCAAAAAATTGCGCCTTGCTCTTTAAAAAACTTCCCTCAGAATTGCAGTCGGAGATTATATTTTTATTATCCACGACCGAAATTCGCGAAGTAATAACTCACATGTCTGAACCTGAGATAGGAGCACTAGCGTATTTTCTTGATGAGACTGAAATCGAGCGACTAAAACAGATTGTCCCTACAAAGGGGATTATTAAATCGCAGCTTGAAAGAATTCAAGAGCAGAAAGAGGACATTAAAGAATTTTTGCAGTTTGCACCAGAGACTGCGGGAAGTCTCATGCACGATTCGTATGTTTTAGTTAAAGAAAATTTTGCGCTTTCCGATGTGGCTGATCGGGTTGACTCATATCTTAAAACGCACGATACGGTTCCGGTGATCATTGTGACTGACACCAAAGAACATGTTGTCGGTCGGTTGCATTTTGCTCGACTTATTGTTTCCGATCCGAAAAGTGAAATTCGAGACATTGTTTCGGCTGTTGCCATTGCATCCAGTAATATGGACCAAGAAGACTTAGTTGCGCTTATTAGTCAACACCGAAGAGATGACATTGTTGTTGCAGTTGATGAAAATAACCGACCAATGGGTGTTATTCATGCTACAGATCTGCTCAAAGTTATGGAGCAAGAAGCCACCGAGGATTTATATCAATTTGCAGGAGTTTCTCACGAAGAAAAAGCAGTTGAGCCCATACGGTCTGCGGTTAAATATCGGTACAAATGGCTTCTTGTTAATCTTGCAACCGCATTTTTAGCGGCGTGGGTTGTGACGCTTTTTGAAGATACACTCTCTCGTCTTGTTGTTCTTGCAGCGTATATGCCGATTGTTGCAGGAATGGGAGGAAACTCTGGTACTCAAACACTTGCGGTGATCATCCGAGGAATTGCAACGGGTGAGATTGAGAAAAATCAAGGAATAAAAGTTGCGGTTAAAGAGGTTGGGGCAGGGATCATTAACGGACTGATTGTCGGAGTTGTGGTAAGTGGTGTGGCAATTTTATGGCAAGAGGATCCAATGCTCGGGTTAGTTCTTGTGATCGCAATGGTTGTTAATATGCTTGCGGCAGGACTTTTTGGGACGATAATTCCGCTTACGTTACGGAGATTACATATGGATCCAGCAGTTTCATCCGCTGTTTTTTTAACAACGGTCACTGATGTTTTGGGATTTTTTGTGTTTCTGGGATTGGCGAGTCTTTTGTTGTAGGGACTGTAATCAGAAATACGTAATCCGTAATTTGTAATCCGTAATTCGTAAGATAAGATTCGGCAAAACTGGCTGTTGACGGGTTTTGTGTCAAAACACACCATCTTTTACGTTTTACGTTTTACGTTTTACGTTTTACGTTTTACGTTTTACGTTTTACGTTTTAC
>CAYZXG010000067.1:0-6355 GCA_964482365.1 uncultured Candidatus Saccharibacteria bacterium
CCCAACTCGTTAGACGAGCCGGGGGCTTTGGTTAAGCGTTTCAAATTAGGCGAAAAGTGCCGCCTTCATCTCCAACTCACCAATGCGGCTTTTCAGCCACCCGTGCTCTCGGTCGGTGATTTCTTCACCACCGACGAAGCACCTCACTTCGATTACGTCGTCCCACCTTGCCTTACCCGTGGCCAACGAGTGGCCTTCAAAGTAGGACTTCTTCTCTTGGGTCATCGTGACGACGCCATTAGCCTTCACGAATAGCCCCCAGAGGAGATCTCTGCGCGGTTGAGTTGCTTTCAACCACTCACCAATGATCTCGGTGAGTTGGTTGATGTCCTTATCAGTCCACTCGAACACCTGAGAGGTGTCCGAAATGGAAGAAGGTCCCAAAAGTCCAACTCTGTTGGCCGAAGGGAAGGCCACAATTTCATCGGACTTATACCCATTGCTGGGTGCCTCTTGACCATATTTCATGGCCTGGAGGCGCCAGGTTTCGCCGGCATTGCGCTCGAGTAGCGAATAGGCCTCTTGTACTCGACCTAAAAGTCGCAGACGAGCGTTGGCGATTTTTTGGTCTGCATCCTGTTTCTCCTGCTCAGCGCGTTGTTTCACCTGCTGAGCCTCCAGGATTTTCTCCTGGCGCAATTTTTGTACCATTGCGCAAAGATCTTCTGCCGGTATTTCTGGAATTATCATCCCGCCTTTTGGCAGGATGATTCCATATTGTCCGAACTGTTCCGGGGCGATATCGTAGCTGCCTACGAATGCCCCGCCCCGCTTTGCAGGTTTGATTTCCCCACGGCTTAGGTACCTGAGGAGATTCTCGTTCCCTCTAAGTACCTGCTCTGTAACTCTTTTCATGGTTTCTCCTTTCGAGGCTAAACGGGCCATGAACCCGCTTTTAGCTCTGCCTTCACAAACTTGACCAACACGTCGGCATCGGCGTACATTCCTACGTACGCATCCGGCCGACCAGCGTGGCCGAGTCCTGCCCCTCCACTCCAGGGGTTGGAGCTGGTGAATTCCTTGGATACGGCCTGTGCAACAGCACCGTCACCTTGGAACTCGATCTCTCCATCATCCGCCACACAGACGATATTCTTATGGCCCGAGAGCCACAGAATCGCCTTAGCGGCAGCGAACTTGGAGAAGGGAAGGTGAACAATCGTGAGGTCAATGTCAGCAACGTACTCAGCGTCAGTAACTGCCTGAGCCGAGATCGCCTCCATCTGGGGAGTGAACCCCTGAACCTTCCGATCTTCCCACATGATCTGCTTGATCTCCTCAAGTGTGGCCCCAAAATCACGGAGGCCAAAGAACCCGCTTACATCGTTTGCAGCAACTAGCTGCATCCGACGGGTGGGTTCAGTTCCGAGGATGTCGCGGATTTGGAGGATCGACGCCTCCTCCCCCGATCGCGCGCCGTGGTGGTCCACGACCACTGTGTTCCCGGGGAGGTCAATGTCGACCTCCAGCTCAACCAAGATTGGAACGTTGCCGTTGGCGGCAGTGTCCCAGATCTGGTTTTCATAGGTAGAGGCTTTTGCCCCCCAGCCCAGGTGATCATCGACAACTTCCTCACCACGTTTGATGAGCAGTTGTCGAATCGTCTCCATCTCGAGGTCGTTACCCCCGAGAAAAAACACCTTCAACTTGGTCTCCATTATTCGGTCCCCTTCCGGAGTCGGAGGCTCCAAAGCCGAATCTGGCTGGAGAGTCGGTCCTGCCAGGCAGGCTGTTGCGGAAGGTTTGCCTTGATTTCCCGAGCCAGGTCATAATCGAACGGCTTGGGATCGTCCAGGATGGGACGATCAACGTAGATCTCGGCCCCACAGGCCTCGCACATATACAAGTGCGTGCCTTTGGGGGCCTTCGTGGCCTGAAGGCGGGGACCATCGAGCTCCCCGATGTAGATGATGTGGTGTCTGATGTACGGGCACCGGTTGTTGGTCCAAACCCACAGACCAACGGCGAAAATTAACTGCCCCGCGAACAGGGCCAAGATGTACAGGACCATGCTGTCTAGCCCATTGTCTAGCATTTTAGCTCCTTCTTCCCGTTTGGGGAAAATTTCGGGCTTGCGCCCGCGCCCTCCCTTGGGGGAGGAAAGAAAATTGTGTTTGTTTATTTAGCGAGGGTAAACACATTCCCTCGGTTTTCCCACGACACACGTGGGCTGGCGATGGCGACTGTGCGCCTCCTTTCTTGGTTGTGGGCATGCTGATCTGCGGGGTTTTACCCCCTACTAGCGTGCCCTTTAGGTTTTTAAAGAACGATGAGTATATTATAACCCATAGTTAACTTTTTGTCAAGTGGCACCGACGGTGTGTGTTGCCGTTACTGTACATTTACTTATATAGAAGGCATAAGACAGGTATAGAGGGACCTTAAGTTGTGTCGAAAATTGTCGGCAGTTATGTTTGTACATCGTGTAATAAATGGGTATAATCAACCAAGAATGTATGAAAACATACTGATTGATTCTGGACTAACCGACAAACAGGCAACAGTGTATGGGGTTTTGATATCAACAGGCGATCTTTCCGCACAAGATATTGTTTCACTAACCAAGCTTAAGCGTGCAACAGTGTACGATACATTAAAGAGTCTTTCAAAAGAAGGTCTTGTTACCACGTTTATAAAAGACAAAAAGACGTATTTTCATCCAGAACATCCTTACAGTGTAAGGGAAGTTGCTCTCAAACGAAAAAACTCCGTAGACCACGGACTTAATCAACTCGAAAGTAGCATGAACGATCTTGTTTCTGAATACATGACCTCAACCCATACGCCGGGCGTTTTGGTGTTTGAAGGACGTGAAGAGGTTAAAAAAGTGTATGAAGATCTGTTACAAGAGGGAAAGGAGATTCTTTCGATTGTGCAACCTGCCAATATCGACCCACCACTATACAAATGGTTGACTACAACCTTTGTAAAAAAAAGGGTTTCAAAAAAAATACCAGCTCGGGTTGTGGTTGCGGGAGCAAGCAATGAGGCAACCGTTTATTCCGAATTGGATAAAAAGGAACTGAGAGGATCACGAACTATCGAAGATCCATTATTTCAAGTTGGGATTGAGTTTATGGTTTATGGAAATAAAGTTGCCTACGTTTCGTTCAGTAAGAATGCTGATATTATGGGAATTATTATTCAGAATCAATTTATTGCAAGTGCTATGAAGTCGGTATGGCAAATAGTATGGAGGAGTGCTAATGGCAAATAGCCAGAATAAAAGAGATGAGCTGTTGGGCCAAGACACCATAGATGATTTCTTGGAAAAGCATGTATTAGGCCCCCAAAAAAAAGCAAATTCAGCTGAAGGATTTCCTAGTCGTTTAAAATCAAGATTAAGCGAATGGTCAGATTGGTACAAAGATAATTTTGTGACGTACGCTGTGAGTGGTGGCGAAAAAGAGGAATTGTATGGTCGCGAGATGATGAGTGTTTATTACGAGCTGATTCTATATTTGTCACGTCGAGGTGGATATGAGATGATTGAAGAAGAGGGCCTTGATAGTCTAAAACTCAGTGATACCGAGCGCAAAGACATTTTTCGCTTTTTTTCATTCGATCTGTGGAGCCATTATAATTCAGCCTATGGTATTCCGGGTGAGCCAAGCGAGATATTGGTGGATGATTATCGAGAGTTATTGGAAAAACTAAAGGTGATCGCTAGCAATGAAATACCAGGCATAGCTCGCGAAGATACCCGAGAGGATATGCAGCTTCTTTTTGAAGGGTTTTCCAACACGGGAAATTGTGAGTTTATTGAAGAAGTGTTAGTTGACGGTCGTTTTTCGAGTGATCAACTTGAAGTCGTTTCTGTTGCCGGCATAAACACGTTCGGATTCATACCAACCATTGATGCAATAGCAAAGTGTTCTCGTATTCAGGATTTACCAGATGAGGTGAGGGACAATCTTAAAACGGTGTATACAAGTTTACAGGGTGAAGAGGTCGCTGAGATTCGTCAGGAATTGTCGGAGATTTACGAGCGCATAGATTTTAGCGAATATGTAGTTAATACTGATAAGTTGACTGAATTCGAGGTTAATCTTCTTACCGACCGATTACCTGCTGATCATAATCCTACTCAAACAAGAGTTGTGGATCTTGGGGCAGGAACCGGAAGACATACGGTTCCACTTTCTCGGAAGGGTTATAGGGTTACTTCTGTTGAGCCGGAGAAAAAGCATTGTGACAAAATCGCACATGATGCGCCGGATGCTACGGTTATTCAATCCGATTGGGGTTCATTATTAAAAAAAACTGACCCACCAATAGAAAAATGGGAGGCCGATATGGTGTACGTACTAGGTAGATCAGCTACGCACAATAGAACCCCGGCTGAAATGGTCGCTATGATGGATGCGGCTTCGGTAATTTCCAAGGATGATGCCACGTTTGTGATCGATTTTGCAGATGTTGATTTTGAGGTTTATAAAGATCGGATAACACATCTAAAGGAGAGTTTGGCACGAAAGGGAGTTGATATGAGTAAGAGAGGAGTTCTGTTTGATGGTCCGAATGATTTAGATAGGTTTAATAGGTTAGTTTTAGATAAAAAACAGATTGAAGCGCTTGCCACATTGTTTGGTTACTCTATTGATAATGTTGAAGAAACACGGCAGGGTGAGAATGGCGAAATTCGCAATATGTACTATACGTTAAAGAAATGTAAAGAAGGGCTACCTCGATTGTCGTTTGGTGAGATATATGAACTTTATAGTACGCTTGATCTTATGAATATGGAGACAGATTTTAATACATATGTGGAGCGTTGGGGGATGACCCTTGGCCAAGCCATTATATTTGTACAGGATTTTGGTCTTTCTAACATGCATCTGAGAGAATTAAACGAAGATGGCCGTGGGCCAAAGGTGCATGTAAGTCATCATGGCAAAAAGCTGTTTTTCAGCTGTGTTCGATAGGATTACGTCAAAGCATAAAATAAGCCGTGAAGATCTCGAGTGAGATCCCCACGGCTTTTTGTAATGCATTCAGGTCTAATACGGGGGGAGCGTTGTCGCCCACGCCGGAACTGAGATATCGAACACCTCCAGGTGTCCGACTGACGTTTCTAGTCCAAGGTCAGTCCACGCCTGGACTAAAACTGCTGACAACATCTTAAGTTGATCAGGGTCAGTCACGCCTGTTACCATCCAGGCGATAACGGTTGTTTTAATTCCCTGCGCAACGGCTTTCTCATCAACGTCCATTGTCGTACAGAGTTCTGCGTCAATTCGAATGTCACGTCCATCTACGAGGTCTGTCGCAACAATACGTGGTGTGACCGCAGCTCGGAACAGTGCAAGGTTTATCTTGAGGGTTTTTTCTGCTTCTTGCGTAAGTGGTTTCAGGAACAGAAACATGGCGGTTTTCCTCTTTGAATAATTGAGTTTTAAAAGAAGCCGACGTACAACGGACTATGTGTATTATAGGTTATTTGTGGTACGATTTCAATGTGATGTCCGATCAAACAGACACAATCGTAAAACTAATTGAGTCGTTTGGGTTGCGTAAGGAAGAGGCGACCATCTATCATTCCCTTACGCAAAATGGTGTATCGACCGCACTTTTCCTAAGTCGCTCAAACCATATGGGCCGAACTAAAGTGTATCGAATTTTGGACACTCTCATTGCTAAAGGATTTGTTACACAAGAAGTTGAAAGTAGAGGATTTGTGTTTAGGGCAAATTCAGCGGATGTGTTTGAATCTATGCTTAGTCAGAAACGCAAAGAGCTTGCTAGTCTTGAGGCTATATTGCCAGAGATAAAAAATGCCCTTGCTACAAGTAATGTGGATAATTCTAATAAACGTGTGGTGTACTACAAAGGGGTTGAAGGTCTCAAACAAGTAACGTGGAATTCACTTCGTGCAAAGGGAAGACTGTATATTTACGAGATGGTTTCGGATATGTCAAAGTATTTGGATAGAACGTTTTCTGAAGAAGTACGTTCAGAGATTGTAAAACGAAAAATTCATATTAAGCAGATAACAAACCTTACTGATATTCCTGCGCACACCGATGTGTCGGAACTTGTTACAAATTATTGGGAAGTACGATACGTTGATCCCAAAAGTCTAGCGCTCAGTTATGAGGTGTTAGTTTATGATGACGTGGTTGCCATGTATAACGTTCGGGGAAATGATGTTTTTTGTGTTGAGATACAGGATAAAGATTTGGCAAAGATGCAAAAACAGCTTTTTATGTTTGTATGGAATAGTTCTCAGCGCATGCGTATTCTCGATAAAAAGGGGACTGCGGTACTTACGTAAATGTAAAAAAAGGCCTCACGCATCCCTAAACACATTTCAAAACTCGGGAGTAGTTGAAGAAAGGTTGAGAAGAAGGTAAAA
>CAYZXG010000068.1:0-3350 GCA_964482365.1 uncultured Candidatus Saccharibacteria bacterium
AGTAATGCAACCTCCACTGCTTTTTCAGACGAACTAAGTTGTTGTGCCAAAAATGCACTTCGAATTGAGGGAACTAACGCAAAAACAACCAGAACTATTACCCACAAAAACGTAACTCCCACTCCAACATATTGGCGTGTTCTCGTATCTTTCAAATTTAAATTATTTAATCGTAATGTATATCCGGTCATTTGAGTGTTACGGTAAATGAAAAATCTACACCCGTTGTTTCGGTTGACTCAATGCGCGCAACTGAAGCTAGCGTCACCAAAGCCACTTCGGGTCGTTTTTTAAGATCTGCTTCCCATTGGTTAATTGCTACATAATCATTACTAACTCCCTCAATGGTCATTAAACGATTTGAAATTTGCAAACGATCAAGCACAATAGGATGCGGAATAGTTTCTTGTACAACCAACAGATATGGATACATCGAGTCATACCCAGAAACAACCGAATCAACTGCGGAATATTGAGACTTAAGTCGTGCAAAATCCGACATCGTTTCTTGTTGAGATGCAATATATTCGACATTATTCACAATACTCTCTTTTACTTGAGAAAGCTGGTACTCCTGATACCAACGGTAACCAAACGCTGCTAAAACAATGGTGTAGGTTATTAGTAACACATAAATACCACTGCGAAAAAACCACTCTACATACGGATTAACCTTATTTTTTTGCGTCTCACTTGTTGGGAGAAGATTAATAGAAGGCTTTGCCATATTACACTTAGCATACCGAGGTTCATTCTACTCGTCAACTAGGATGTGGAATCTCAAAAAGAGATGGTTGCGTAACATCTTTAGGGGTTATAAGCGCAGACCGTGCATGGATATCAGCAAACAACTCCTCCGCACGATCAATAACTTCGGCAGGTATGCCTGCATGTCGTGCAACTTGTACACCATAACTTCGAGACGCTTCGCCATTTTTCACGTGATACAGAAATAGTACTTCATCCCCTTTTTCGGCAACCGCCATATGATAACTACCCATGTGCTCAAGCTTATTGGCAAGCGTTGATAATTCCAAATAATGCGTTGCAAACAAAACCTTTGCCTGCGAGTTTTTATGCAAAAATTCCGTTATCGCCCACGCAATCGCAAGCCCGTCTTGGGTACTCGTACCACGACCGACCTCATCTAAAATAACAAGACAACGATCGGATAAATTATGCAAAATATGCGCTGTTTCAACCATCTCAACCATGAACGTTGAAAGCCCTTGTGAAACATTATCCATAGCTCCGATACGGGTATGAATCTGATCAATAAGACCAAGCTTCATGAGTTTTGCGGGAACATAGGCACCGATTTGGGACATAATCACCAAAAGTGCAACCTGCCGAATATACGTACTTTTTCCCGCCATATTTGCACCCGAAAGCATCATCATACGCTGAGTAGTACTCGAAAGTGATATGCCATTGGGAACAAACCGTGTTTTTGTCATGCGTTCAACTACCGGATGTCTGCCTTCTTCGATAATAAGCTCATCAGTTTCAACAAACTCGGGACGAACGTATGCATATTTTTGTGATATATCTGAAAACCCATGTAAAATATCAAGCGTTGCTATATCACGCGCAATTTGCTGAAGATTTGATGCATAAGAAAGAATATGATCCACGATTTCGATGAATAATTGTTTTTCAAGCGTTACGATTTCATAATCAGCACTTAGTACGGTATCTTCATACTCCTTAAGTTCAGGAATGATATATCGCTCAGCATTAGCGAGTGTTTGCCGACGAATATAATCCGCGGGAACATTATCAATATTACTTTTAGAAACTTCAATATAATAACCAAAGACCTTATTGAACCTAACTTTGAGAGACAAAATCCCCGTTCGACTGCGTTCACGATTTTCAATCATTTGTAATGTGTCGGTACCGCCAGATTTAATGGACCGTAACTCATCAAGGCGCGCGTTATAACCCGTGCGAAACATCCCACCATCCGAAATTATTGCCGGAGGATCATCCGAAATTGCCACTGCCAGCTTTGTTACAAGCGTAGACAACGCATCCCAATACGATGCGCTGCAAAAAGATGTTATCTTTGACGACCCTGTTTGCATGTTCTCTAAAACCTCTTTTATTCGGTGAGCAACGGATAGTGAGTCACCGATTGCCTTTGCATCACGCGCAGTTGCCACCCCAACCGACAATCGACTTATTGATCGTTCGATATCAGAAACTTGTGCCAGTAACTCCGCCAGGTTTTTACGTACTTGGGGATGATCTACAAAAAATGAAACAACATCAAGTCGCTCGGTTATGCCCGCGATTGAAAACAACGGACGCATAATCCATGACGTAAGAAGTCTACGTCCCATCACCGTTTTGGTCCCGTCAATTGCCGAAAACAATGAAACGTCTTTACTCCCCGTTCTTTTTGTTGCAAAAAGTTCAAGGTTTGAAATAGTTTGCCCCGACAGTAGCATATAATCTTTTGAGACCATGTGCGACGGATAGCGCAAAAACCTCGATGTCTGTTTTTGGGTTTCAGAAATGTAGGAAAGTGCGATGGCAAGTGAGTTAGTGATCTCGGAAGCTTTATCAATTCCAAACGACTCCAACGTAGCAACCCCGTAGTACTGTAAAACAGTCTCCTGCGCATGTTTAAGTAATGAATCTGGAGCATCAAAAACAAAACAGTTAACTCCTTGTCTCTTAAACCTAAAAAGAATATCGGAATCCTCATACCAGCCACGTGGCAACAAAACTTCGGCAGGCTGATACCGCAAAATGTATTCCTCAACAATTGCCACGGGATCTTTGTGGTTGGATATTGATTCATTGGAAACAAATACATCTCCCGACTGCAGCGAGACTAAACTTAGTCCTACGTTGCGACTTGATACGTTAAATGTAAGCAAAAGTTCGGAAGACGCTTCGTATGAGGTATCAGAAAGAACAGAACTCGGGGTTACTACACGCACCACCTCACGTTTTACAATGGATACTCCCTTTTGTGGTTTAGTGACTTGCTCACAAATCGCGACTTTGTATCCCGCTTTAACAAGTTTAATAATGTACGACTCGGCTGCATGATACGGAACCCCACACATGGGCACTTTAGTGTCTTGCCCTTTATCACGTGAAGTAAGCGTAATATTGAGAACCGATGATCCAATTTTTGCGTCTTCCTGAAACATTTCATAAAAATCCCCCAGTCTAAAAAACAAGATTGTATCGGGATACCGGGATTTTATCTCAAGGTACTGCTTCATCATGGGAGTTGCGGATATTTGGTTTTCTGGCATAGGGTTATTATATACGGTTGGTAACACGTAACACGTAACACGTAACACGTAACACGTAACACGTAACACGTAACA
>CAYZXG010000068.1:3450-6224 GCA_964482365.1 uncultured Candidatus Saccharibacteria bacterium
AACACGTAACACGTAACACGTAACACGTAACACGTAACACGTAACACGTAACACGTAACACGACAATTTTATGACATGTCTTAAATCCGTACCGTGAATTACTTATTACCGATTTACGATTTACGAATTACGATTTGCGGTTTACTATTTCCCTTCTCCTGCCTATACTATCCCCATGAATATTGCAATCATCGGAGCGGGATATACGGGGCTTTCGGCAGGATACTACCTTACTAAAAAAGGCCACCGCGTTACCATATTTGAAAAAGACGCGTACGCTGGAGGATTGGCTCAAGGAATGAAAAACTCGGCAGAAACGTTTCCTGCTGAGTGGGACTGGGATCTTGAAAAGTTCTACCACCACTGGTTTACTAACGATTTGTATGTTAAAAAACTGGCAAAAGAAATTGGGACGGCACACAAATTCATAACAAAACGACCAATAAGTAGCATTTTGTATGACGATGACATCTTTCCATTTGATTCGCCGCTGAGTCTTCTAACGTTTCCCCACATTCCCCTTTCTGACAGAATAAAAACAGCAGTACTGATTGCAAAACTTAAATACCTTACGTCCAAAGAAAAAAGCGTTGCGTTTGAAAACATCACCGCGCATGATTATCTATCCAAATATTCAGGAGCGCAGGCATACCAAAAAATTTGGGAGCCGTTACTCAAAGGGAAATTCAAACAACACGCGCAAATCGTTTCCATGAGATGGTTCTGGGCGCGAATATTCAAACGCACCCCAAAACTCGTATATTACGAAGGCGGATTTAGCGAATTTACCCGCGATCTTGAAAAAGCATTTATTGAAAAAGGCGGCAAGATTTTATATGGACAATCCGTGGAGCAGATCATCCAAACCGAGAACGGAGTTACGGTGCTTATAGCTGAGCAAGAAAACAAAAGCTTTGACAAAATTATTGCAACCACACCACCTCACATTTTTGCCAAACAAGTCACCAACTTGCCGGATGACTACCGAGAAAAATTATTGACCAACAAAGGTCTTTCAGCCTACACATTGGTTTTGTCACTCACCCACCCGCTTATGCAAAACACCTATTGGCTTAGCGTAAACGATGAAAGCTGGCCGTTTTTAGCAGTTGTCGAACACACTAACTTTGTCGATAAAAAAAATTACGGCAACGAACATATCGTATACATCGGTGATTACGTTGACCAAAACGATCCAATTCTTTCTAAATCAAAAGACGAAATCGTTGATGCGTTCATACCATTTCTTAAAAAAATAAATCCACTCGTTTCGAGAGAATCAGTCACACGCTCATTTTTATTCTCAGTTCAGTATGCTCAGCCGATATTCACGTGTGGATACCAACAAACGATTCCGTCTATTCAAACACCGCTTTCAAATATTTTGTATGCCAATATGTCCCAAGTCTACCCCTGGGATCGCGGAACAAACTATGCCATAGAACTTGGAATAACATGCGCAAACAGTATCTAATTATGTTTTGGGCCGTGCTCGGTCTTATTGCGTGCGTGCCGATTGGACTGCTCACACAACCTTCGTTTAACTCATACACCGGACCTGAATTTATCGTATCAACTTCACGCACGTCATTTCTACTCTTTTTTATCGGTGGGACTTTAATAACCGGTATTTATGCTCTCACTGCAATGTGGGAAAACGGCGAGAACTTTTCACAAAGAAACGTAGTGTTAATGATACTGACGGCAACATGCGCTGCACTTTTTTTGTATCCATTTGTGTATGATCCACTGTATTACCATTTAGCAGCACGCTCAGTCAATGCGGGAGTTAATCCATACCTTTTCGATTTCAGTTCATTGCTCGACACCGTACCGGTTGTATTTAATGTGGTTCACACCTACGCCTACGGACCTATCTGGCTTTTCATTACAGCAGGAGTGGCATATATGTTCTCTTCACAGTTTTCTTTTCTTATGGCCTTAAAAGTATTCGCATTAGTCGAAACCCTATGCGTTTTGCTCATATATAAACAAATAAAACCTAAACTCGATACCTACAACTACGCATTAATGTTACTCAATCCAGCGTTGTTACTGTTTGGACTTTCTGCCGGTTTAGCGGATGTTACCGTTGGCATTCTATTTTTTGCATCACTCGTTTTCTTAGTAAAAGACAAACGGGCACTATCACTTGCACTGTTATCGCTTGCGATCCTCACCAAACCAACGCTTATATTTGCGGTAATACCGTATGGTGCATTTCTCATATCAAAACGTTTAGACATAAAACGAGTTATTACCTATCTTGTTACACTAATCCCGCTTGGTATTACGGGATATCTTGTGATTGCAAACCCCGATTCGCTCAACGGTATGTTGGATCTTCATCGCGGGGAACAAGAAACTATGCTTTCATTCGGTGGAGTTTTAGGACATATCTTATCAACGTTTACGGGATCTGCAATGATAATTAGAACACAAACTTTTTTTATATTTGTGAACGGACTTTTTATACTGTTTTACAGTTCATTTATTATTCTCAAAAAACCAACCGTGCAGTTTTTTATCGATTCACTTCTTTTGGTAGGACTTACGTTTATTTACTTTTCAGGTTATATCGTAAAACCTTGGTACATTATTCCCTTTTTGTTTGGCAGTTTGCTTGCTTCAGAGAAGATACAAAAACTTGTAGCAACGGTATCGATATTGTTAGTGTTTGGCGTCTTTTGGTTTAACATTTCACCCTATTTTGCAACATACGACAAAACCTTTTGGCTTGTTGGCGGAATATTCTTTTCATTTATCGCTCCGGT
>CAYZXG010000069.1:0-6167 GCA_964482365.1 uncultured Candidatus Saccharibacteria bacterium
CCTCAACTTCTTAAGGTGACTGATAAAAACTTGACTGTAGCATCGCTTTTTATTCCCAAAAGCACCGATGCTTTGCATTCAATTGAAAATCATGTCTACATCAGGTTGGAGAAAGGCAATAAACGTTTAACTCCCTCTGAGATTGTTCATTACTCATACGTTAAAGGCTTCCAGCAAGCAGATAAAGAACTTGTTGATGTTGATATCAACTTACTGCACACAAAATATTTTGATTCTTGGCGAAAGGGGCGAGAAATTGCCGAAGATGACGTTGCAGTCGTTTTAGAAAAAACGGGCTTAGCAAGAACTGATAATGGCTCTCTTAAACCTACTAGGGCAGCAATTCTTTTATTTGCAGAGTATCCAAACGACTTAATGGAGACTAAATGCACTATAAGGATTTTCCAGTACGAGGGAACACTCGAGATAGTTAAGGAAACCTTAAACTTGATCGGAACGCCTAAAACTATCGATGGGCCTGTGATTGACCAGATTAATAACGCAAATGAGTATATTCTGGACCAATTGCGACGGGGATTGGCGGTATCAGAAGGGTTTACTACACAATATTCAATTCCTAGTAGAGCAGTTCAAGAGGCTATAACTAATGCGGTGATTCATAGGGATTATCATACCAAAAGAGACATTGAGATAAGGATTTTTGAAGATAGGATCGAAATCGAGAGTCCCGGGTTGTTCCCGTTTAACATTACGGCGTGGAATATTGGAATAGAACGAGCACATGGTTATAGGAATGATCTTTTAGTTAAGCATCTCCGTGAGTTTCCACAACCGCCTAACCTTGATCAGAATGAAGGCGTCAAGGCCATGAAGTCGGTGATGAATATGGCAGGTCTGTACCCTCCGATATTTTTTACTTACCCAAATTTGCAGGATAGTGTTAGGGTGATTTTGCTTAATGAACAAGCTCCAAGTGAGTGGGAAAAGGTACTCTATTTTCTTACAAAGCATAAATTCATTACCAATGAAGATGCCCGACAGATTACAGGTATCACACAAAGAGATAAGATGTCTAAATTACTCAAAAAATGGGTGAATAAAGGCTTACTGGTAAAAATTCAACCTCAATCAGGTTACGTTAAAGCAACAAAATATAGGCTTCCTGAATCAGAACAAATGTCTGATCTACTTGCAAAGGGCAATGCAAGTAGCTAGTAATTATGCTAATTTAGCCTGAAAATGAAAGTTTTTACTTGCCAATATGCCTAACTGGTGCATATGGGCCAAATTAATGAACCCCCTAAACATCGAATGTTTAGTTTGCTTTTGTAGCGGGCTATAGCTATCCTAAAACAAACTGATTTTGCTATGGGACCCTGCAGGTCAGTTTGTTGCTAGAAAGGATAGCTTTTAAGTTGTCACTTTATGACAATTTGATTTGGGACAACTATATTTAGCTATTATCCACACAGGAATTGGATAACTGACACATAAACTTAAGTATATATCGCCAAATCAAAACCGGTATAAAAAACAGCCCGTGACTGGTAAAACCCGTTTGACGTAATAACCGTTCACATACTTTATGGTAACCAAGTCAACCTTGGACAAGGGAACCTTGTATATTGCCGCGAGGGGGTAGTAGGAAATAAGCCGTCCTATCTAGAATATACTTACTCCATGATGAAGGATAAATACAAATGCAGTCAATAACAGCAAGTGTTTTGGTATGATATTTTCTCGGCTATACAGTCGATAAGTAAGGAGTAATGAAGTCTTTCACTACCTTAATATCATCCGTGGCGGTAGTCCATACAATCTGAGTACTTACTGCATCGTATTCGTGAATTAATCTATTTCGCATAGACACCGCTTCTCTTATTGGAAATTGAGGGTTATTTGACAGAAACCCAGAAGACAATCTATTAGCGGCTTCTCCAACCAGCTCGAGTTTTCGGATAACCGCGTCCTGTAACATAGTATCAGTGTCAAAATCATCAAACGACTTTCCACTTAGGTACGATTCAATGTCATTTGCAAAATCTAGTATTTGTTTACAATAAACTGTATCGTCCTTCATATGCGATATAACTCAACGAGATCTTTGTATATATACGGTTTAACGTGCGGATCAATCTTTGTTATCAAATCTACCGAACGTCCAAATCGATTCTCCAACGCTTCTTGCATGTGGCTTAATCGGAAAAGTCCAATCTTCTCTGACTTGTTAAAATCGACCAGCAAATCGATATCGCTATCATTTTGCGCTTCACCACGGGCATAAGACCCAAACATTCCAAGGTATGAAACGCCATTCTGTTTGCAGAAATCATTGAGCTCTTTCTTGTTTTCGAACAGGGTTACTTTGTTCATAATGCAATTATAACGTATTTAGTCCCATACGGTATACAAGAAACTAAGGCAACATTTCAACAAGGTAACCTTGGAGATGAACCCCCTAAACATCGAATGTTTAGTTTGCTTTTGTAGAGAGATATTCCGCCATTATCCACACAGAAAGTTACTGACACATAAACGTAAGTACTTATCGCCAAATCAAAACCGGTATATAAAACAGCCCTTGACTGGTAAAAACCGTTCACATCCTTTATGGTAACCAAGCCAACGTTAAACCAGGTAACAGTGATCAGGTTCGTTGTCTATTTACAATATCCTCGCTTTTCCGTACAATACAGAAATGAAGTACTATGGAATTAAAGAAAAACTTAGCAAGGAAATAATCTTTAGTGTTGAAGATATCTTTATCATCGACCCAGAATTCAGAAGACAAACCCTGTACGATTGGGAGAAGGAGGGAAAGGTCATTAAGTTGAGGAATCAGAGGTATATTTTTGCTGACAATAAGCCAAGTGATACCGATTTGTATACAGTCGCAAATAAGCTATATTCGCCTTCATATGTTTCCCTTGAGCTTGCCTTAAATCACTATGGAATAATTCCAGAGGCTGTTTTAGAGATCACATCGATTACTACAAACAAAACCATGAGGTTTAAGACAGCACTTGGGAATTTTTCATATGGAACAATTAAACCAAATTTGTTTTTTGGATACACTTTAGTACAAGATCATGACCATGTGTATAAAATTGCATCTATAGAAAAGGCTATCCTTGATTATTTATACTTGAATAATAACGTCGCATCAATTGAAGATTTTGAAGCTCTGCGATTTAACAAAGAGGCGATTAACGCTAGAATTTCAATGGAGACCGTGGGTAATTACTCTAAGATTTTTGATAGTATTGCACTGAATCAAAGAATTGAATCGTTATATAGGTATGTAAAAAAATGATCTCACTTGAAGAAATAAGAAAATTTTATGCATCTGACATGCAACTATTCGATAGGGGTCTACTGAGAGAATATTTACAGTATGAGATATTGAGCATTATATTTTCCCATAAACTTGGGAGGAAATTATCATTTCTCGGAGGAACATGTTTAAGAATAGTATATGGAACAAATCGATTTTCAGAAGATATAGATTTTGATAACAAAGACCTTACCACAGATGAATTCGACACTCTTTCCATGTATGTAAAAAGCGAATTAGAAAAGATCGGATATAAGGTAGAGATTACAACGATACATAAACTGGCTTTCCATTGTAAAATAAAGTTTCCGCAACTGTTGAGTACATACGAGCTATCTTCATTGTCACAAGAGAATATTCTTATTCAAATTGACACATTTGACCAAGGAGTAAACTATCAAACCCAGACCTATATCTTAAACAAATTTGATATCACTAAGCCAATAATTGTAACTCCTAAATCGGTAATTCTTTCTCAAAAGTTATGGACAATTACTCAGAGAAAAAGAGCCAAAGGTAGAGATTTTTACGATATTGCATATTTAGTACAACATACAAAGCCTGACAGTGCCTTTTTACAATCTAAATTCGGAACAAGTAACATGGATAAGGTAAAAGAAGAAATTCAAAAGCATGTAGTTTCACTTGATTTTGAATATTTAGCACAAGATGTAAAACCATTCTTAGCGTCACAAAAAGACCTAGACAAAGTGATCTATTTCAAAGAACTATTTGATCAATATACTTTTGGTTAACACCCAGTCCATGAATAAAAAATATAAAGTGTTGAGTATTGATGTTCACTCTACACCCAGTTCGCGCCGTAATATGATAACCATCTCATCGGTTAATTCGGTAGCATCGGGATAGTGCTCGTGGATATATTCTAATGCCTGTCCTACCTGTTCTCCTGGTGCTATGTGCAAAGCTTCCATCACTGAATAACCGTCTACCGCACGTCTTTGTTGCAACTTTGTCTCAAGCTCTGCAATAGTGCGTTCGTATTGTTCATACTGCTTCGGTAACAGTTCTTTAAAGAACACGTTTTCTTCTAATCCCTGTGGTTTCCTTTCTAATGCTCGCAACTTTCAATAATGTACTCTTGTGATGCAATGCGCTGAATTTGTTCTCGATCCCTTTTGGCTAAGCTATCCTCCTCGAACATTTCATTTGTAAAATGTGGCGATGCGCTAATAAACGTGACGATATCGTCAATGGTTGTAATACGCCTCCATTCTTCGGGATCCAGCCCGAGAATTTGCATACCCTCAAATAAATCATCGGTTATCTTAATATCATGCCATTGTCCTTTAGAGTCGCAATATCGTTTAAAAAACCCTTCAGTTCCATAAGTAAACCCAAGGCGTCTCGATAACATCCCAATGATTGGCGAAGTGTGTCCTTTGGAAAAATAGATCTCCTTGCGCATTAGATCGGTTTCATCAATGGCACGAATAAAATCCACGTGAGCTGCGCGAATATCGGAGATTTTAACAAGTAAAGAATATGTTTCACCGTTACGAGAGTAATCAAGCAATTGCTCACCAAAGATTTCCTTAAAATCTTTTTCAGTAAATGGATCACTCGACTGTGCAATCAGATCGATATCGCCAAAACTAGGTTTATCTGGAAGTTGATCTGGACGATAAACTGTTTCTACAAAGGGTTCGATCTCATGAAGTATTTTATCGGAAAAAACGTAATAATCTTCCCGATCAAGTCGAGAAGCTCTGTCTCCAAACAGTTTCTCTTTTGCTCGATATTTTTCTATATGCGCCATGTAGGTTGGGTAGGGGACCTAAGCAAATTATACACAAATCACCATCAAACAAGGTAACCTCGAACAAGGCCCGACCCTTAACTAGCCCATTTAAGACCGAATTATATATTCTTCCACTATCTTGGTATAATTACTCTATGAAAAAGAAAGCGATGCATATCGAGTTCTCTCTGCCAGTTACCTTTTTACGCGAAGGAAAGTATTTTATCGCACATACTCCGGCGCTGGATATATCTACCTCAGCAGAAACCTACGAAAAAGCCAAAGAAAGATTTAGTGAATTAGTGAACATCTATTTCGAAGAACTCATAGAGATGGGTACATTGGATGAAGTATTACAGGATCAAGGTTGGCAAAAAACTGACCAAACGTGGAGCGCACCCGTTGTCGTCTCTTCACAAAATGAGACAATAGAGATACCTCTACATATGTTAGAACATGCCACGCATCACACCAATCTCCAGAAAAAGGTATGAACAGTTTCTCAGATTCATCGGTTGCACACTAAAACGGCAGAAAGGTGATCACTTAATCTACGTGCGCAGTGATTTAAGCCGTCCGGTTGTTTTCCCCTACGACAAGGAAATTCCAGCATTTATACAACGTACAAACTTAAGAACACTCGGCATCACTACAGATGCATATTATAAATTGTTGAAAAATCTGTAAACTAAGGGCCCGGCCCTTAACGAGCCCAAAGAAAGAGAAGCGCCCTGCGTTTAGATTTGTACAATCATCGGTAGTGCAAAGCGCCCATAAAACAGATAAAACTTCTGAGAACCCTATCTCTCAATAAGCCTTTTTAGCTAGAATCACACGTAGGTGGTGTTTTTCTCTGAATCTGGTGGAATTGTAAGACATACAAAGACGAGTTCATCATTGGAATCATTGATTACTTCGTGTACTTCGTCTTTTTGATAGACGTAAACATGTCCCTCTTTGTGGGTTTTACAGTTACCTTTGATTACGTATTCGACCTCGATTCCGTCGTGATAATGTTTTGGCTCGTATCCACCAGGTTTCATATAATAAACATCGCATGATCCATATTCTTGGTCGGTTATCTTGTGAGAGATTCGATAAGGCGAGTTG
>CAYZXG010000070.1:0-1645 GCA_964482365.1 uncultured Candidatus Saccharibacteria bacterium
GAAAAACCTCTTATTGCTCAAATCTGGGGAACTACCACCGAAAGCTATTATAAAGCCGCGCAAGATATGGTAAAGCGTGAATTTGACGGCATCGATATAAATATGGGATGTCCCGTTCCCAAAGTCATAAAACAAGGTTGCTGCAGCGCCCTTATTAACGATCATCCCAAAGCACAAGAAATTATCGCCGCAACTAAAGAAGGGGCAGGGGAGTTACCCGTAAGTGTAAAAACACGCATCGGGTTTAGCTCAATCGTAACGGAGGATTGGATTGGCTTTTTACTCGAGCAAAAAATCGCAGCGATAGCAGTTCACGGAAGAACAACCAAAGAATTATCAGCTGTTCCCAATCATTGGGACGAAATTGCAAAAGCAAGAATACTGCGCGATAAAATTTCACCATCAACAATAATCATCGGCAACGGAGATATAAAAAGTAGGGAAGAGGGATTAGAAAAAATTAAGGAGCATGGACTTGACGGCGTTATGATCGGACGCGGAGTACTGGAAAATCCGTGGATATTTGAGAAAAACTCAGAATTTGAAATTTGGAATTCAAAGAATCGACTGGCACTTTTTAAATCCCACATATCCCTGTTTGACGAAACCTGGGGGGACAAAAAAAACTTTGCCATTCTTAAGAAATTTATTAAAATGTACATCTCTGGTTTTGACGGCGCGGCTGAAATGAGAAACCGACTGTTTGAATGTAAGAGCATCGAGGAACTAAGCGAACACGTTAAACAGTTGGTTGAAAAGGGTACTGTGTAATACGTAAATTCGTAATCCGTAATGCGTAAATCCGAATTACGAATTACTAGTTACTAATTACGAATCACTCATTACGAATTGCCAATTACTATTTACGAGTTGCAAGTTACGGGTTACGAGTTGCAAGTTACGGGTTACGAGTTACTAATTCCTAATTACTACTGCTATACTAATAGCATGTCACTGCCAAAGTCACCGACATCACCCCCACCCATTTTCACTCCTCACGATTTGACCATCCTCTGGCGAAAATCTCAGGCATATGCACACCTCGGATTTGGGATATGGATAACAGCGCTTATTGCATCTTCATGGAATATTGGGGTGTACCCGATCCTCATAACTGCGGCCATCTATGTTGGTGTCTACGTTGTATACCTACTACTCTTTCCACTCCTATCACGCCGAACACTTTGGCCAGTCTTGCCTGAACTTGACCAGCTTTCTCACGGAACTCACATAACAGAAAAACAAGCAGAAAAAGTAATCATTTTTTTACTCAACCTTCCCCAAAAAGCCGTACTCGTTAATCTCAAGACAACCCTTTTCGCGTTCATCGTTGGATCAATGATATGGATCTTTCATGTTATTCCGGAACTAAGTACTAAAGTTCCCATTGCGATGTTTCAAACGTTTATTCTTGGTGTGGTGATTTCAATTACCGAAGCCTACTACAATTATGCTTTCGCTCAAGAAAAAACATATGCCTCCGCCAAAGCCCTGATCTCTCTTTATCCTGACTTGGCAAGAAAATCATTCAAAACCAACGGCCCCTCTATCCAAACAAAACTGATTCTTTCAATCCGCGGATTTAGCGTTACCGCACAAATTTCTCTCCTACTATTTTTAGCAACTTATCTCGCAACTCCAACAC
>CAYZXG010000070.1:1655-6160 GCA_964482365.1 uncultured Candidatus Saccharibacteria bacterium
ATGATTCTCGGTTTTGTAAATCTTGCGTTTCTTACCCCAAAAATTGCTAGGACTTTTACACAACCCCTGAAAGACCTGAGCGATTGGAGTTCATCAGTCGCGCAAGGAAATCTTGATTCAACGATCACATCGCGAACAACCGACGAAATCTCGGACGTAATTGTGCGAAGCAACCAGATGGTGTACTCACTTTCACAAGACCGCAAGAACCTTGAAGAAGAACGCAACAAACTCACCGCAGTTGTAGAAGGTATTGTTGATGGAATTATTTCAATCGATACCTCAAACCACATTACCTTTGCAAATAAACAGATTCATCAAATATTTGGCGTTGCAGACCAGTCTTTGATCGGTGAAGACCCAGGAAAACATATCTCAATTTTTGATAGTGCAAATAAAGATATTACGTATCGAATTTTTTCGAAGACAAACGAACAAATCAAACGTGCTGAGCTCAGGCTTGTTGACGCACACAACACAAGTAAATTTGTAAACATCATTTGCACACCAATAGCAACACACCACGATAACGCATCGTATGTAGTTGCAATTCACGATGTCTCAAAAGAACAAGAACTTGAACAAATGAAAGTCGATTTTGTTTCTATGGCAGCTCATGAACTTCGAACTCCATTAACGTCGGTAACGGGATATCTTGCAACCCTTCAAGAAGAGATGGGGTATTTTAACGACGACCATAAACTTTTTGTAAATAGAGGGCTTGAATCTGCCCAACAGCTCATGGATCTTGTTGATGATTTGCTTGCAATTTCGCGCATCGAACGCGGTGTACTTAAACTGATCATTACCCCCATCGACTGGCAGCAACTACTCGAGCAATCGATCAAAGACACCGCCGCTCTTGCTTCAAGAAAAGAAATTACTGTTACAGTAAAAGACCCACCCATTCCACTTCCCAAAGTCGAGGCAGATGAATCACGAATTAAAGAGGTATTGCACAACCTTATCTCTAACGCGATCAAATATAGTCCAGCAAAAACCACCATTACGGTTAGTGCAGAACGAGAAGAAAATGCCATCGTCACTCACGTTTCGGATGAGGGGATTGGAATTCCACAGAACGCTCTTCCACGCTTATTTTCAAAATTTTACCGCGTATCTGCATCAACAGGAGAAAATGCCCACACCGGAACAGGACTTGGTTTGTATATTTCAAAAGCAATGATTGACATGCACCATGGTAAGATCTGGGTTGATTCAAAAATCAGCAAAGGATCAACCTTTAGTTTTAGTCTTCCCATAAAATCACCGGTTACTCAAATCTATTAAAATGCGAACAACTATTGCGATAATTTACAAAGCCATTGTTAAACCCCTGCTGTTTCAGTTTGACCCTGAAACGGTACACGATAATTTTCTCCGTATTGGGGATTTTCTCGGTAAGAGTAAGCTCACGAAATTAAAAACTCGACTCTTGTTTTGCGTTTCAAACTCATTATTGACTCAACGGATAGATGGCATTACCTTTAATAACCCCGTAGGACTTTCCGCAGGTTTTGACAAAGATGCAGCGCTAGTAAACATTTTGCCTGACATTGGATTTGGATTTGCACAAATAGGATCTGTTACGGCAAACGCATACGAGGGAAATCCCAAACCACGACTAATTCGACTTAAAAAATCACGTGGCATTCTTGTAAATTACGGACTCAAAAATATTGGCGTTGATGCAATTGTCGCTAAGTTTAATAGCAAATACCCATCGCCCCAAATTCCGATTAGCATCTCAGTTGCAAAAACAAACTGCAAAGACGTTGTGACCCCAAAGCAGGGAATTGATGATTATGTAACTTCGTTAGAAAAACTCACACAAAACAACGTAGGCTCTTTGTATACAATCAACATTTCGTGTCCGAATACGTTTGGCGGCGAACCTTTTACAACACCGCAGATATTAGAACAATTACTTTCATCGATCGACACACTTGAAATACCCAAACCAGTATGGATTAAAATGCCTATTTCCATTTTAAATGAAGAATTTTTATCATTATGTGAAGTCGCAAAACAACATCGCATTTCGGGACTCGTAATAGGGAATTTGCAAAAAGACAGAACGGATCAGTCAATTATTGATGTTATTAACCCCGACCAAAAAGGCGGCATTAGCGGAAAACCAACGTGGAATAGGTCAAACGAACTTATTTCACTCACGTATACAACCTATCACGATCGCTTTGTAATTATCGGTTGTGGAGGAATTTTTAGTGCACAAGATGCCTATGTAAAAATCAAAAACGGAGCATCACTCGTGCAGCTGATTACTGGTATGATTTTTATGGGACCTCAACTTATTGGACAGATAAACCAAGGACTTTTAACATTGATAAAAAAGGACGGATACACAAACATCTCTCAGGCAATTGGCGCAAATCACAAGAATTAATCAAAAACGCGATTATCAATCACCACAACAAACTCACCTTTAGGATGTTTGGTTTCAAAATGGGCAATACACTCTGACACCGTACCGCGAATTGTTTCTTCATACACCTTTGTTATTTCACGTGAAACACTTACCGGAATTTCACCTAAGACCAGTTTAATATCGGCAAAAAGTGATAAAAGACGGTGCGGCGATTCGTAAAGAACAATCGTAGTTTTAGGAAATTCAGACAATACCGTTTGACGAGCCTTAGTCTTTTTTGAAATGAATCCGGCAAAATAAAAAGTGGTGGGTGGAAATCCCGAGAGTTGCAGGGCAGGAATGAGAGCAGTTGCACCAGGCAAAGTAGTAATAGAAATATCGCTCGATGTTTTTTGTTGCGCAATCACCGCTTGCATAAGTTTGTATCCTGGGTCAGACAAAAGGGGAGTACCTCGATCTGTTACCAAGCCTACGGTTTTATCTTGGGATAAAAATGCTAATACTTGAGGAATCCGTTCATCGCGGTTGTGGTCGTTGTACGAAAGCAAAAGCGGCTGGTTATCTTTAAGAACAGATGAAACTTTGTCTCTATATGCCTCAAACAATCGTTGCCCATCGCGTGTATCTTCACACAAAAGAATATCGCACGAGAACAACGATTCAACTGCCCTAAAGGTCATATCTCCTACATTTCCAATTGGCGTTGGTATTAATATAAGCTTCCCCATCTCCATATTATGTCACGAACCAGGAAGTTATCACAATCAGATTACTTAGGGGCTACCCCGATTTCGGGGTAGCCCCTAAGTAAATAGAAGAGCAATCCCTTTGAGAACGTGCATCTATACGGTAAAATGGTCAAGATGCGGGAGTAGCTCAGTGGTAGAGCGCCACCTTGCCAAGGTGGAGGTCGCGGGTTCAAACCCCGTCTCCCGCTCCACGTAATATCTTAGCGAAGGATGAGCTTAGAGATTACGTGGGTGCGTTTATCCGACCCAAGGAGGATAATTACGTACCCCTTACAAAACGCTAAGATAAACGTGGACTACGTCCATTTTATAGAGCAAAATAACTTCTACTGTGTTTTACTACGTTTATATACTCCAAAGCATTAAAGATAATTCGAAATACATTGGGTCTACTCCTCGTCTAAGAGGAAGACTTGAAGACCACAATGAAGGTAAATCGATGTCAACAAAAGCCAAACGGCCCTGGAAACTTATTTATTTCGAAGCTTATCCTAACAAACTCGATGCATTGAATAGAGAAAAATATCTAAAATCAGGTTACGGAAGACGTTCCATAAACACAATGCTAAAAAACTATTTTGATAACAACTAATATGCTCGAAAAATCTCATCTCAAAAAAATTTCATAGGGAACGGACTTGTAATTGGTAGTCAACCCTAAAGGACCTGACAAAACATCCCCATTAAGGTAAAATCAATTCTATGATCCAGGCAATTGTTAGTGATTTTTCAAGAGTTATTTTATTCCCCAAAGATAATAATTACAAAGAAAGCCTAAATCTATTGCATAAGGATTTATCACAATCTCCAAATTATCATATCTTCGATCATTTCAGGTTGAACATAGATCTTCTAAATTACTACACAACACTTTTGGAAACAGTTGACTTATATATTTTTACTACTGACACCATTCAAAATTCACCTGAATTTATTCCATACCTTGAGCCAGTTTTCAAGAAAATCTTTTCTGCCAAAAGCATGAATCTACAAAAAACAAATCCTTCTTCATACACTACAATTTGTACAGAACTCAGACTTGAACCATCAAAGGTTTTGTATATCGATGATATTTTCGAAAATATTCAAGCAGCAAAAATGGCGGGTTTGGCAACATCACTGTACAAAAATAACGAGTTACTATTCAAAGAAATCGCAAAAATACATGAGTAAGTAATTAGTCCATCAACTTTATGAATCTATCTGCAAAATATGTTTGAAAATTACCACCCTGTTACATCAAAGATCGTTGAGATCCTAACAACTAACAACGTGTGGTTTGAAACGTTTGAACATGAACCTGTTCGCACCAGCGAAGAAGCATCTAAAGTTCGCGATGGCTACACCATTGATCAAGGCGCAAAAGC
>CAYZXG010000071.1:0-6130 GCA_964482365.1 uncultured Candidatus Saccharibacteria bacterium
CCAACGGATCAGTAGACGTGATTGAGCAACTTACCTACAACTTTGACGGCAGTTTTAGTTGGGCAGACATGTACATTCCAACCCGAACAACAAGAAACGGGAATTCATATGATACACCTATTACAAACTTTTCGATCCGCTCAACCGATGGTATACCCCTGACTTTAAATGAAGCGACACAACAGGATTCACAATTTTATGCAAAGTGGACCTACAGCGCCTTTAACGAAAACAAGACGTTTGTCATCTCTTACACCCTACAAAACGCAGTTCGCGTATATCCAGAAGTTGCAGAACTCTATTGGCAAATAGTTGGATCGGATTGGCAGATCGACCACCATAACGTTGACGTTACGGTTTCACTCCCCTCACCTGCAGATTCAACTTCTGATCTTTTAGTCTATGGACACGGACCACTTTCCGGCATATCCGAGATCGTTTCAAACCAAAAAGTTCACTTTACGGCAGATTCTGTTGCGGCGGGACAGTTTATGGAGATACGTTTTGTGTTCCCTTCAGATCTTATAAACCGCTCACCAACTGCATCCACCACGAAACAACACATTATGTCCGAAGAAACAACGTATGTTCAGCAAACAATTGATGCCGCAAAATCCGCACAGATGGGTTCGAATATCTTATTATTTATCTTACTGATCTATTCGCCTTTAGCATTTTTATTGTGGATGTTTATCTGGTACAAAACGTGGAGTTCAAAAGGCAAAGACTATTCATTTCCCGATATTCCCACATACGTAAAAGAGCTTCCATCCGAGAGATCACCTGTTGAAGTCTCTGCACTGATACGTCAAGCGTCAATAATTGACACCACGGCATTTACGGCAACGATTTTCAGTCTTGCCCAAAAAGGCTTTATTGAAATTACTGATCAACCGATTCAAAAAACGGGTCTTTTTGGAACAAAACAAACATACAACACCACGTTAAAACTCAAACAACAAAACACTACAACGCTTTCAGTTTTTGAAAAAGATGTTTTGACGATGATATTTGAGACTATCGCCAAAGAACCAGCCGGACTTCTTGAAACTTTTTTCAATTCTAAAAATTCATCCGAGAACAAAACTGACAATACGGTAACGATGGAAGAAATCAAAAACTATCTAAAATCAAATGCACCTGCGTTTCAGGTGTGGTTCCAGTCATGGCAAAAACGCGTTATAAAATCCGTCTCAGACGAAACCATTGAGCCCGAAAGTACCAAAGCCATGATTCACATGTGGATTATTACCGTTGTGATGATGATTGTTGGTCTTAACCCCTTAATTCTTATAACCGGAATAATTCTAAATGGGCAGATGAAGCGATGGAACAAAACCTCCGCGCAAGAAGCCAGTAAGTGGAAAGCATTTAAACACTTTTTGGATGATTTTGCTAAATTTAAACAACTTCCGCCCGAAAGTTACAAACTGTGGGAACATTATTTGGTGTTTGGCATTTTGTTTGGCAACGCTGATAAGATAATCAAAATGCTACCCATGATCCTATCTAATCCCAACGCTTCGGTACCAATGTGGTATGTTATTTCTTCATCTAGCGGAACCCAAAACATAGCACAAACGACAGAGTCAATTTCTTCACTTTCTAACTCACTCAACGTATTGACATCAGAACTAAAAACAGCATCAACATCAGCTGCTCATTATTCATCCGGTGGCGGTGGCGGCTTTTCGGGCGGTGGCGGCGGTGGTGGTGGCGGCGGTGGCGGCGGAGCTGGGTGAGATCAAAGCCCTTAGAAGCTTTGATCGAACGGAACACAAAGTCTTGTGTTCCTGGAGGACATGGAGGCTTATGAGAACACGGTTGTTACAACACATAAACAAACATTTTACATTCAGTAGTAAGTTACAAGGTATACGGTATAAGTAAAAGACAAATATAAACCAGACGAAACAAAGTGGAACCAAAAAACACCCTAACGATAGAAACAAAAATTAGTTCTGGAAATACATACAAATATCATCGCCATTTTGTGCAACGTTATAAGAAGTGACCGTTCCACCTGAACCTGCAGAACAAACGGATGATTGATATGCACCAACCTCAGTATCAACGTGCCCATCGTAATAATATGTATGCCCCCATGGATCAGTTGGAATCGCTTCTATATAGTTTGGAACCAATCCACTTGCCTGCCAGTCTGCCATATTAAATAGATTATACGAAGCATCCGCAGTTACGTTTTTACCTTCTAGTGTTCGATACCGTTTTATAGCATCAAACAACTCTTTTACGTCTGATTTTGCCTTTGCCTGTTTTCCTTTATCAATGGAACCAGTAAAACTTGCGATACCAATTCCTGCCAAAAGCCCAATGATAACAATAACAACGAGAAGTTCAATAAGCGTAAATCCAAACGACCGATCCAATCTATTCATAACACTAGCCTACCGCATATTTAATTTCTTATCCAGTGATAATCTCTTAACCCCCCACGCAACGACTGCGCCAATAGTCGCTCCAACTAAAGCATCAAAAGGAAAATGGACAAAAAGCATCACACGACCTGCCATTACGCAAAACGCCAAAAAAAGTAACGCTCGTTTGACCGGATCACCAACTAACCACGACATGACCGCAATCGTCATCGACACAGCCGCATGACCAGACGGGAATGAGCTATATGGACTCACGTTTGTGGTAAGCATTGGTAAATCCCACACAACGTACGGCCTGGGCATCGGGACTAATTGCTTGATCACATAAACAATACTCCAGGTAATCGCCACGGAGAGAACAAATTGTAATGCCACGGATTTTTTACCACGGACCAACTTTTCAAGCACAAATAACAACAAAACGTAATACAAAATTTCCCCAAAAAACAAAGAAATAAATTGGTAGAGTTGCGTCATGCTGGTTTGAGTTAACTATTCATCAAAAGGAACACCGAAACGGCCACCGCAAGCACTATTCGATAGATAATAAATGGTTTAAGCGTATGCGTTTTAAGATAAGAAAGAAGCCAGCTCATAGACCACAATGCAACACCAAATGTGGTAAGACCTGCAACAAAAACAAAACCCCAGTCCGTAGCTGGATTTTTAACAAGATCAATAGATTTAAGGAGTCCTGCTCCCAATGTAATCGGCGCTCCAAGAAGAAACGAGAATTTAGCAGCAGTCGCTCGCGGAACTTTTCGCCACATTCCGGTAATGATTGTTATCCCTGAACGAGACGTGCCCGGAATAAGGGCAAAAACTTGTGAAAGACCAATAATGAGCGCATCAAGTTGATCAACGCGGGATAGATCCAGCTCTTGCGAGTGATCATCCCCCATAACACGAACTTCGGTGTAGTTTTTTTCTACCCACCACATCAAAAGCGCAACACCCGAAAGTGTTGCAACTACCACCCACCCAGACCGAAACACTGTTTCAACAATTGAATCAAGCACAAGCCCTGCAATTACCGCGGGAATAGCCGCAATAATAAGTTTTCGCAATGTCTTACTGGTACGCCACTTCATAACCATTGAAATAAAATCTTTGCGGAAATAAAATATTATCGCCAGTGCAGTAGCCAAATGAAGCACCGCATCAATGGCAAGACCTTGATCAGATTGGCCCAATAACTGTGGAAGTAAGATAAGATGTCCCGAAGATGAAATGGGGAAAAACTCAGTAACACCTTGTACGATGCCCAACAGCACTCCGTATACATAGTCCATAGTGGTAAGTATATCGTATATTGGAAGTGAAACCACGGATTACGATTTACCAGTTACCAATTACTAGTTACTGATTACTACTTGAGATAACATCTTTCCCCACCCATTCACGAAGAACTTCTGGTACGAGTACCGACCCATCTTCTTGCTGGTAGGTATCTAATATTGCGGCGATCGGTCTGGTGTTTGTAATCGCCGTTGCAGAAACCGTATGCGGATATACTGTTTCACCTTGTTCATTTTTGTACCGAATATTTAACCTACGGGTATGATAAGAAGCTAAATCAGAATTGGAATGCGTTTCCATCCACGTTTGTTGACTCGGAAGCCACACTTCAACGTCCCACTTTCGGAAAGTCGGAAGACCAACATCACCGGTGCACATCTCCAACACATGATACGTTAACCCCAACTCTTGCAAAATCTCTTCTTCAATCGCGAGTGCTTCTGCCATAAACGCTTGCGATGTTTGTGGGGTTGTAATATAAATCATCTCAACCTTATCAAACTGGTGAACTCGTTTAATACCTTTCACATCTTTACCCCACGATCCTGCCTCTGACCGAAAACACGTTGATACACCTGCGTATTTTATCGGAAACTTTTCTATGGCAAGAATCTCATCCATATGGTATGAAACAATCGCTTGCTCAGATGTTCCCACCAAATACCGCCGTTGCTCGTCTTCAAGCGCTTCACCTTGCGTTAATTCATAAATCTGGCTTTGTTCTGCCGGAAAATAACCGGTACCATACAATGGACGTGACTTAACAATTACCGGCGGAATCATAAGTTCAAATCCCTTTTGCGTAAGTTTTTTAATAACAAAACTCATAAGTCCCCAGTGTAATAACGCAGCGTCTTTTTTAAGAAAATAAAACCGCGAACCTGAAATGTCACCACTTTTAGAAACATCAATAATATCTAAACGTTCACCAATATCTATGTGAGATTGCGCATCAAAATTAAATTTTTTCTTTTCTCCCCATATTTTTATTTCCTGATTCCCAGACTCATCTTTACCAACAGGCATATGCTCACTGACCACATTAGGAAACCAATCCATATGCTGCTGCCATGTTGATTGAATTTCGGATAACGTAGCTTCGGCATTTTTTATCTCTTCCTTTAATCGCTTTCCTTCCAACACGTCACTTTCCGAAGGCCGACTCGTGATACATGATTTCTCGTTTCTTTTTGCACGCAATGAATCTATGTGTGCAATAAGCTCGCTTCGTTTCTTATCAACAGCTAAAAATGCGTCAACATCATACATGTCACCCGAAAGATTTCGATTTGTAATATTTTGTTTTAACGCCAATGAATTGTTGCGAATATATGAAATATCAAGCATTCGAGTACTTTTACAATCTAGCTATGTGCCGAAGACCCTACTGTTTCAAGAATATACACTTTGATGAACATAAATACAATACCAACCGCAAGCAAAATACCATACAGAGGCGTGCGTAATATAATCCACCCGTACAAACTTCCCAGAATTGAAATTGCAAGCAATCCGTTACCCAGATTGATCCCAAACGTACTGAACACAAACCATACTTTCTGAACCAAGTTTTTAGCGTCAGCATAACTTACTTGCTGCAACAAAAGTTCAGTATCAGGAACGCTATCCTTTAAAACGGTTACTTCAAGCGCAAAACTTTCGTCAGTTGAGTTAAGCTGAATATTTTCGGGATTATAAAACGCAGGCGCTGAATAATGATTTTTGATCGCACGCACTATAAACTCCCCGGCCTCAACCGAAAATCCGTACTGCCCTAGTCGATTTGAAAATGTGGTAAGTATTGTTTCTTTACTATCTTTATTCAACAGTTCAACAGCTGCAAGCGGAATTATTCCATGGGTTTTACTATCAATACAAAGCCCCCATACGGGTGGGGTTTTGCCAATATTAAAACCATACAGCATCTCTCGCAACAAAAATGATGGCAGTTCCCAATAGTATTTAAGTGGAAGACGGATTTCAATAAGAAGTACAGCAAACCCAAATGCGAGACCAATAAACACAAGCTTTAGTAAATTGTCGGCAACGAATGACAATAGAATAGGATCCGTACGTAGGGTGTCAATATGATCAAACAAACCTTGTATAACCTGCATCTTTATTTAATGATAGCACAGTTTTTACTCTCTCACTGTTCACCAACTCACCGTGTCTCAATTATTTTTTTAAGCTGAGATATTACGCGTAGGAACCAAACTGACTGGTTAGGTTTCACTGGTAGAGTAGTTTATTTAGATTAACTATACGGTTTAGACCAACAAGGATTTTTGCACTGGCAAGGGCCAAGAATTTCCCCTTTTGCTATAATGAACACATGCAGCAGTCAAAAAAGCCAATCGAGCTCATTCGCGAGGAGAAACTAAAAAAAATCGAAAAACTCAAAGAGCTTAACGTTAATCCCTACCCTTCTG
>CAYZXG010000072.1:0-5959 GCA_964482365.1 uncultured Candidatus Saccharibacteria bacterium
AATGGCCCGCTATGGCACCTTTGAAACCGTGTCCGGGCCAGTTGACGGCCACGGCGAGGTCACCGTCGGCGTAGAGCCGTCCCGCTATACGGTAATCATCTGGAAGAAGTTCCCAGGGAATGGCGATCTTATCGCCTTTGACGGTTCGCGGGGAAATTTCTACGCTGCACCAGGCGATGATGTTTCTCCCTATGTCGTTGAGCTCGCCAAAGCCGCCATCGAGGCCCTGCTGGCGGCAAACAAGGACTTTAACTTTACGTTCTTCTCGATGTCCGTAATGCCCATCCTCAATGGCTTGCTGGAGCCAGCCTACTAAGACCAGCGGATCCACAAACTGAAGCCCGACACCTTACTTAGGTGCCGGGCTTCTTCCATATTACGGATGAGGAGTGCTCACTCTTGCGAAAATCAGTTGGGAGATTGTAAATTATAGATTGTAGATTTTTGAATATTACGTATTACTACTTACGGTTTACTAATTACGTGTTACTTATTACGAATTACGTGTTACGTTTTACTCATCCCTTCATACTTTACCTTTTACCCTTTACCCCTTACTATAAATGTACTACCCATGTTACGAATGAATGCTACCGACAATTTAGTTGCCTATTTTTCTATGGAGGTTGGCATCGATGCAAATATTAAAACCTACAGTGGGGGACTGGGTATACTTGCTGGCGACACTCTCCGTTCACTTGCAGATTTAAATGTTCCCACCATTGCGATAACCCTTCTTTCAGAATATGGATACTTTTCACAGGAAATTATTGACGGACAACAAGTCGAAACCTACCCACGATGGGACATCGAAAAATATCTAGAAAAACTTGATACCGAAATTGAAATTCCCGTCGGACCCCATAAACTCCACGTAAAGATTTGGAAATATACCCTTACCGGCATCTCAGGACATACCATTCCGATCCTGTTTCTTGACGCAAATCACCCCAAGAACCCCCCTGAACTTAAAAAATTAACCCAGCGGTTATATCCAACAAATCGAGAATACCGATTGTTACAAGAGATTTTACTCGGCGTTGGAGGCTATGTTGCGTTACAAACGCTTCAATACCAGCCGTCCATCTATCACCTCAACGAAGGCCACTCTGCATTGTTAACCCTTGCCCTTTATCACGATGCAAAACAAAAAAACCTTGCCGATCCAATAGATTTTGTTCGAACCAACTGTGTTTTTACAACCCATACTCCCGTACCTGCAGGCCATGATCGATTTACTCGTAACCTTGTTAATAAGTTTTTACCTTTCGCACACTACCTTGACGAAATTAAACATTCAACCGAAGAAGATGGAACAGTTAACATGACACTTCTTGCACTTTCTATGTGCGACAAAGTGAATGGGGTTGCAAAAAAGCATTCGCAAGTTTCACGCGTAATGTTTCCAGGTCACAATATTGCAAGCATCACAAACGGCGTTCATCATACATTTTGGTCAAGTCCGCATTTTCAGAAAATATTTGATCATTACCTTTTAGGTTGGCGAGAAGATCCTTTTTCACTCATGAGCATACTTTCGGTACCGCGTGAAGAGATTATGAGTGCGCACAGCCTTAACAAAAAACAACTTGTTGAGTATATAAACTCGACTACTGACCGTACGTTTTCAGATGAGGTTTTTACCCTCGGGTTTGCGCGCAGGATGGCAAAATACAAACGCGCTGATCTACTTTTTTATGATGTAGCTCGCCTTAATGCAATCGCCGAAAAACACAAAATACAATTAGTTTTTGCTGGTAAAGCTCACCCTGAAGATTCTGTTGGTAAAAGCATCATCCACGAGATTCTTGGAATTGAACGTATGCTACACAAAAACATTTCACTGGTGTATCTTCCCGATTACAATATTGATCTTGCAAAAATCATTATTCCAGGTGTTGACGCGTGGCTAAATACCCCTATGCGACCGCATGAAGCATCTGGTACAAGTGGCATGAAAGCAAGTCTAAACGGGGTGCCAAATATTAGTATTTTAGACGGCTGGTGGATCGAAGGAGCGATTGAAGGAGTAACAGGATGGTCGATCGGCCCGCAACCAAATTTAGCAAATGACGAGGCACAGATTATGTGCGTTGACTGTGATGACAGCGACGATTTGTACAGAAAACTTGATGAAACAATTTTACCTATGTTTTATGAACGACCCAAAGAATATGCACAAATTCAACGAAACTGTATTGGTTTGCATGGAAGCTTTTTTAATACCCACCGCATGGTTCAGCAGTACATTATCAAATCGTACCTCACTTAGCCTTTCACAAGGGGCTTTCTAAGAACCTGGTTTTTAGATAATACGAAAAAATCCGCGTGTGCGGATCCTGTTCGTTATTTTGTTTGTGCGCCGTCGACCGTTACTAAGTTACAATCAGAAACAAGGAAGTAATACGTCGTAATATCATAACGGACTATTTCCATAATATGCATCGAGAGAAAACTTATACAAAAGTGCTATTTTGCCGCCAACGCACATATACAAATGTTACGCAGAAGCATTGAATTGGTCAATACGTATGTGATGCGCATGTGGCTCAAAGACGTCGCAGGATATAATGAAAACACGCCGGAGTGCTGGAATTGGCAGACAGGCTAGGCTCAGAACCTAGTGTCCAGTAATGGACGTGCGAGTTCAAATCTCGCCCTCGGCACCATGCTTCACTAAAGTTACGCATGGCGCAGCCATAGAAAGTTTAGGTTGAAGCATGGTGCCCTTCGAAGCTTTAAGCGAAGAAGGGTTGTAGTAGCTTTCAATATATCTTATGCACTTTACATCCTTTTGAATTTGCAGTGCAACCCCCCCCTTCTTTTACTCGCGGTGTTGCATACAACATTTTGCTTGGCATGAACTCAAAATTCGCATATGAACCTCAACTCACACCTTGCGAATTACAATTGCGAATTCCGGTTTACGTATTACAAATTACGGTTTTCGACTTACGGTTTAAAAACTCTCCAACCTCTTTCTTAACCCCGAATATCGATTCAGTGGTTTATCGTTTTTTAGTGCCATAAACAGTGCCTTTTTTTGTCCGACCAAAAACACTAAACTCTTAGCGCGCGTAATGCCGGTATACACCAAATTCCTCTGAAGCATAATGTAATGACTGGTAATAATCGGCATTACAACAACCGGGTATTCCGAACCCTGACTTTTATGAACACTTGCCGCATACGACAGCGTAAGTTCGATCATCTCATCGTATTCATACCTAACCGTTTTAACTTGATAACCTGACCCAAAACTAACCGTAACTTGTGGTGAACCATCCAACACCGTGATATCACGAATGCTCCCAACATCGCCATTAAAAACTTCTTTCTCATAATTATTTTTAAGCTGCATAACACGATCTCCTTCACGAAACGTTGTGTAGCCAAACATAAGCTCCCGTTTTGATCGTGATTTAGGATTAAGCACATTTTGCAAATCTTTATTAAGAGTTGAAACTCCCGCCGGCGTTTTATACAGTGGCGATAAAACCTGCACGTCATCTTGTGGTACAAACCCAAATTTTGCTGGAACTATCTCAGACACAATCTCGATAATTTTTGCGCGCGCATCTTCAGCTGTTTGCACATCAACAAAATAAAAATCAGTTTCTTCATCTTTGGTTTTAAAAACAGGGGACTGACCGTTTTTGATTCGGTGAGCATTAACTACTATGTCACTTTTTTCAGCTTGTCTAAAAATTTGAGTGAGCGTCACAACGGGAAACTTTTTGGATTCGATAATATCCGAAAGCACGTTTCCTGCCTGAACACTTGGCAACTGATCGCTATCACCCACAAACAAAACGTGCGTACCGGGCGCAACAGCGTCTACCAGAGCCTTCATCACAAACGTATCAAGCATCGAGACTTCATCAACAATTACCATATCGAACTTAAGTGGATTATCGTGATCAAACTCTGCCGTGTCACCAGGAGTCAGCCTAAGCAAACGATGAACAGTAAACGCTTCACGATCACTTAGTTCCGATAGTCGTTTAGCCGCGCGCCCCGTTGGTGCCGTTAACACATACGTTTTGTGCATATGTTCTAACACCGAAATAAGCGTATTTATTGTGGTACTTTTTCCGGTTCCTGGCCCTCCCGTTAGAATACTTACGGGGCTTGTAAATGCAGTTTTTATACCTGCAGCTTGCTGGGCAGACAAGCTCGAGTCATTCATTGCACGATCCAAAAGTTGAGAAATATATTCAAGCGAAATATCTCTAAACGGATCGTCGTCAGTTGACTGATCTACAAGCGTAAGTCGTTGCGCCAATGCTTTTTCGGCGTAATAAAACGGGGCAAGGTACACCGCATTATCGGCAACGTCTTGATCTAAAATTAACGTATTATCTGAAAGAAGTGATTGTGTTTGTGATTCGATTTCGGCTATTTCGACGCCTAAAAGTAACTGGGCCAATCGCGTAAGTTCATCAAGTGGCAAATACATATGTCCATCATCGAGCGCTTTAATGAGCGTATACGTAATACCTGATGCAATTCGGTACGGATGCGCGTGCGAAAATCCAATGTTTTGTGCAATTTCATCGGCGCGTTTAAACCCAATTCCCCACACATCTTGAGCTAATTGATACGGATTTTCGGTTACTTTTTGTTGAGCTTTAACACCGTACATATCAATAACTTTATGCACAAGAAACGGGGTAAGTCCCATACCTTGCAGTTGAATATGTTGCTCTCTCGTTTCGCGTGCGTTCTCCCATGACTGACTAATCTCTTTTGCCTTTTTTTGCGTAATTCCTTTTACCACCGTGAGTTTTTGTGGATCTGTTTCAATAATGTTTACTAATGATTCACCAAATGTGTCCACTAAATCTTCTGACAACACCTTACCGATACCTTTAAAATGATCTGACGCCAAAAATTTTGTAAGACCAATTTTTGTTGTGGGGGAGCTAACGTGAAACGTTGAAACGGTAAACTGTGTTCCGTACTTTGCGTGGTTTGTCCATTCGCCGGTAAACTCGACTAGATCACCAACCTTAATAAGTGCCAAGCTGCCAGTAACGGTGGTCAGTAAATCCGTAGTATGCTCTTTATCAAATAGTGACGATTGCGATCCGTCCTCTGGTTCTACTTTTATAACGCAGTAACCGTTTTCGGCATTTTGGTAGGTAATGCGCGCAACAGTTCCCTTAAATTTTTCCATAGACTTTCATTGTATAGCAAGCGGCGTACATTGGACTAAAACTACCTAAACAGCTACAATGCACTTGATTGCACATTTCAATTTATCGCTACAGAGAAAGGGACGGCTGATGCTGGAAACATTTGTACGTTATCAAGTTCGTAGTGCACGTTTTGGCGCAGTTTGTATGATTGCGTCATATATCGGTATCTTGATTGCAGGTTCTCTTCTGCAAAAATAAATCCGCGTTTAATTTTTTATGAAGTAGAAAGGAGAAGGACATCATGTCTGATCAAAGGGTGCAAACCTCCAACGTTGCAGAACGCAACGGGAGGGCAAGAGCTGATGATCAAATGACGGAGACCAGAGCATTTCGAAGAGTATTGTCATCCGAAAGAAAAGTCTTGGTTAAAAGACTTCACACGGATGGACTGACTCGAGACGAAAAGGATTCTCTCTTGATTATTGAGAACCGACTTTGTGCAGTTCGCAAAGCATTCCTGACAAAACAGCCGCTCGTAATTTACTGCCAACATCATGACTTTCCTGGTGACAACCACGTAATACCTTGGGGAAGATTAGCAATCTTGCCTGCGGCAGCTTTTTGCGTGACGCACTCGGAGACAAAAGGCATTAAAAGACGTTGGAACAGAGTCTGGTAAGGAGAAGAACATGAGAACCCCGAGCGAAACTCATTGGCCGTTCACAACCTAAAGACAGATTCGCGATGATGCGGGTCTGTCTTTGGGACCGTTCATATAAGCGGTTGGTAAAAACGGCATTTTGTTAGACCACATAAGG
>CAYZXG010000073.1:0-5782 GCA_964482365.1 uncultured Candidatus Saccharibacteria bacterium
TTTTTACCTTCTTCTCAACCTTTCTTCAACTACTCCCGAGTTTTGAAATGTGTTTCTTGAGTACTGGTTTGTCCGGTGGGATGGTTTCCCTAGTTATTGCAGGCGTATGCACGCTAAAGCTGTGTACTGTTCGCATTCGCTGTCTTTCTGATGGTCAAGAAATTACTGTCCATCGAGATCGACTCACGTTACGATAGGGTATCAATGCTGAAACAAATACCTCGGTGTCCTTAGGAATGTCGGGGTGTTTTGCTGTTTACGGGGCAAGAGAAAGTGAGAATTTGGATTTATCAAGTAAAGTTCTAACAACCTTCATGGTGGTGAGTAACGACAACACCTCAAATCTTGTACGCCGGAATTTGTGCTATTATGACACAAGAGTTTATGAAATCAAAAATTACAAACATAGCCATTGTGATCGCCATTTTCTTCGTTTCGTTGTTGTTTTTTACTCAAGGAGACCTTAATGAAACAGGGGTAGGTAGTAGCATTAACCCCACAACGAGTTTGGTCAATCAGCCCAATTATGGCAATGTCGCACCTGAAAATCAGTCTATTGCCGACGCCGCAATAGGAAAACTACTAAACGCTGATCTCGGTTTTTCACCGGGTGACGTATCAGTATTATCAGTTGAAAAAAGTGATTTTTCTGATTCCTCTCTCGGATGTCCAGAACCAGGGAAAAGTTATGCGCAAGTTATAACCGCGGGTTACACTGTTTTGTTATATGCAAGTAGCCAACTGTTTGAATATCATACCGACGCGCTGGGCGAAACCGTCGTTTATTGTAGCTCCCAATAGAAAAGCTCAATCCACCTCTTAGTTAACCGCAGGTACAAACTTTACAATCGCATACGTTTGTCCATTTTGAATGAGGGATATCAAAACATTTTGCGTTAAATTGAGTGCTGCAATGTTGGTAACTTCTCGAACTACCGCTCGATCAGGCGTACTTAAGTAAAACGTTTTAATTTTTTGCGTGTCAATAGTAATCTCCCCTGCATCCGTTACAACGATTAGTACGTCCTTGTCAAATGATTTTACCTTTCCTCCAGCGGCAAACTCCGGCGCAACTACACTATCTGTCGTGATGAATATAGGAGTAGGAATAGGTGTGTTAGATGCTGAGGTTAACGGTGTAGGGGCGGGGTTAAGTGCATTAGTAAGCCAAGATGGAAGCCCTTGTTGGGAGGAGAGAGCACCATAACCAGCCTGAATTAATCCGATTGTTACAAAAAACACCACAATAATAGCCGTAAGTCTGATCATGTTGGTTGATTGTTGTGATGGTTTCATAGTTTAGTGAATCAAATTATTCTTTTACCTCCGCCCACTCGTATCGTGGGTCAGCAAGTATTGTTGGTAAATTGAGCAAAAGCTTTGGATTAAACGTTACGGTATTTGACGGATACGTCTCTGCGTCGCGATTGGTATACTCTCGATCCATAACATACGTTCCGGTTGAGCCAAGTAGTCCAGTATATACGCCCCCAAAAATATTGAGGCGTTTGGATCCACCACCATCTGTTATGTTCTCACCTGCCATATAGATACCTTCAAGATGAACTGATCCATCCGACGCACTTTCTGACCCAACCACTTGGTCTATGATGATGTTCCCGTTTGCGATGACTGCAAAGAATGCATGTGGTGCTGTGGGATCGAGTGTAATTTTATTATTTGCAATGGTGTTTCCTATAGATATGTCTGCGTCTGCAATAATGATTAACGGGAAGTTTATGTTTTCCCAGTCTCCACTTAACGAAGGGGATACTGACGTGAAATGGTAGATAACAACACCAGGATACGGTTTAGAGCTATCGTCATGTGAGATTTGGGGAGTCCCGACTGGGTTTGTTCTGTCAGCGGATTTAATAAGGTCTTTAGCAAGAGTATTGAGATTAAAGTGTAGGTTCGAAGTATATCCTTCGATTTTATTCCCACTTGCTGACACATTTCCATCGCCAACATCAACGGTTCCTCCAGCTATTGCTAATCCTGAACCATAACTTGCGTGTGTTTCAATAAGAAGTTTTCCTGCGGGTAAGGGAGAAGAAATATCGTTTACTGAACATATGCTTGCCCCCGAGCCGTTAAACCATGAGGCTTGGAGTGTTCGGATTCCAATAGGTGTTACCGTATGAGTTGTTCCTGCGGTAAGAGTAGGGGTCGTGTACTGTGATGTACAAGCGATTTTACCAGCTTCAGGTGTTGAAACTCGCAATCTAAAACTTGCCGATGTACCACCCCCAAAACACGAAAGACCTGAAAACGTATAGTTACCTGCTGCATAACTATTTGGAGAAAGGTTTGCATTTGTTGTACAACTTGCGGGTGAAAGTTGATCAAGTTTTAGCGTTGCGCTAGTATATGCCGGCTCGCCCGCATCTTTTATACAATTAGAGTTGAGATCATCAAATGTGTCGCCGACAATGGTTATATCTCCTACTAAGGTTGTTGCACTGCCATACGCATCAGCGTAACAAAAAACCGCAGGAATTGGTGTCGGAGTCGCAGGAGCTTGGGTTGGCGTATTTACTGGTGTTGTAGGATTGAGGCAAAAATTACAACGTCCCGTTACGTTTGAGTTATTTGGCCCAGCACATCCGTTAACGATCGGTTGACTCTCATATGTTGCAGAATTGAGCGGTTGATCATAACCAAACGTTTGATTCCATGCATAATATTGCGTTGTCGTTTTAGCCGGTGGAACATAACCACTAACAGGCGTTTGTGGTCCCATCGCGTAGTAAGGACCCGGAACAATTGTGTTGGAAAAATAGTTTCCATTCGCATCGGTAGAAACTGTTTCAGATTGTCCTTTTGAGTTTCTTATTAAAACGGTCTGATTTGAAATTGAAGCTGAAGTAGTGCATGAATTCACGTTACCAAGCTTACAGCCAGCTGTTGTGAAGTTGTAAGTATATGTTTGTTGTACCCATGCCTCAGGATCAGTGCAGTTTTCAAGGGTGGTGAAAAGCTCTACCTCGTAGGGCCTACAGGTGGGGGACAGATTTTCAACGTAAACGTCTTTTATACCGTCCTTCCGTGCCAATGTATATTTAAAGTTTGTTGCGGGGTCAGTATATGTGTCTCCTACGTTACGTAAATGTATTGATCCACTTGGACAATATGTTGCATTGTATGGCCAATCATCGTAACAAATCGTTTTTGACCATGCAGAACCTTGCGGGCGAATACGATACGTGTAATATATTGATCCGCATCCGTCTTGGTGTCTTAAAATTACAGTGCTTGGGTTATTGTTGGCAAAATTTGGACCAAAGATATCTTTGCCTGGGTCTTTACATGCTACTGGACCCCATTCAACATCTGGATAGGTATTATCAAGATAGCAAACGTTATATGCCTCCACAGAATCAGGGAAGGCAAGCATTATCGATGATGCACATACAAAAAGAAGAAGTGGCAGTAAGTAGGTGTGTTTCATGTTATTCAAATGTATAGATTTTCCAACCGCTATCACGTTTTACTAAGGCTATAGTACTCTTTTCGGTGAATCCACCATGTGAGACCGAGGCACGCGCAAAGGATCCATCAAAACTAATCGTATCACTATCAATGCTTGCTGAGTAAGTCCCATCAACCGAATACCTGTTTACTTCGTATAAAAGAGAACTTAATGATATGTCGTTAACGTCAACGGTAAAGTCAGGTAGATCAAGCATAAGTTTTACTTGTGCCCAATTTTTTGTGGCAAGCGTTTCAAGGAATGTGTTAGTGAACATTGTGACCTCTGCAGTTGCCAATGCAACATCTCCAATAGCAGCAACAGGCCTTTGGGTGGGTATTGGGTTAAGTAAGTTAAGACCCGCACCAACTTCGAGGGGAGTAGGGGTGACAACTGTTTGTGAAGCATCCTTATTATTAGTGACAAGGCTAAACATGATAATGATTAACCCCACAACACCGATCACGAAAACAGCTAAAAGTACGGATATGTAGGGTATTTTTTGTTTAATTGTGCTCATGTTATTAATTACTGTCGACATATATGATTCTAAATGAGTACGAAGTATCGCGTAAAAGTCCAGTTAGTTGATAAGAGGTAAGTGACTTAGCAAGTGACGTAACAACGATTGTAGAAGTTGCACAGCTTCCGCTTAGGCCATTATTTGCTTGAGTTGGATCAACGGCGGGTAGGCAGGAATCGTTAGAAGTTGTTGTATAGGCAATAGCAATTGAATCTGCCGAAGCGAATTCATCAGCTGTCATGCTTTGTGTCCAGTTAATAGTCAAATCGGTAATGCCTCGTGTTGTTGTTCCTATAGTAACCTTTGCTTGTGCGCTTGGATCATCGAGTAAGCAGGCATTTGCAGCTACACACCACCTACCTGGTGCTTCAAACTGAACGGTGTAATTGCCATTAGATAGTGATGAATAACCCCACTTCGCGTTTGGTATCCCTGTCCAGTATGTTCCATAAGTAATTCCCGATGGTGCTGTCCCATACAAAGGAAGCCAGGCATTGGTTGAGTCCTTGAGTCCAACGTAGAACTCTTTGGAAGACGTAGCGGTTGTGAAATTGAGGGTATGAGTTCCCGTGCCTACCGTGGACGTTGCATCGTCGGCGCTTCCCACGATGGTATCGTATATACGTGACCAAGCTGACGTTGTTTCTGTTCCAGTAGATAGCGTATTGCCATTTGCACATACCGCTGTAAGAGTAACTTGCCATGTTTTCCAAGTAGGTGGAGCCGTAGTTGAGGTTGCGGTTGGAGGGGCGGTTGTAGATGTGGCAGTAGGAGGCGCCGTAGTTGAGGTTGCGGTTGGAGGGGCGGTCGTTGCAGTTGCAGGTGCGGTCGTGGGACATATGCATGTAGACTCAGTCTTACAAGCACTCTCTCTACATGCGCCCGAAAAACAAGTTCCCGATGCACATTGGGTGGGGCCGCTACAAGTTGTATTACACGCACCTACAGGTGTACAGCAATATCCGCCTGAACATGCAGCAGTTTCAAACGTAGTGTATCCACAAGCTTGTCCCATCATAATGCTTGTTGCATCGGTACAGATATTTGGTGGATTAGTACAGACGGGGGCTGGACAGTTTAAAAGTGGTCCTTGGATATTAGAGCCATCACCTGCTGCATTTTTGCCTTGCACCCACGATTGGTAATCAGTATCGTTGGCAATGGTCATGGTATCGGATGTTGTTGTCCCACCAGCAAAGAAATCTCCACCTGCACTGTTGTACCAGTCACCAAGAGGTGACTTATTCATCCGTATGAGATAGGACGTAGCATATGAAGCAGCACCCCAATTTAGAGTAACCGACGTTCCCGAAGTTGAGCATGTATACGTAATATTCGAGGGATCACTTGGCAAACAGCCGGTGAACGAAGGTCCATCGATTGGATATGAACCCAAATCCGTGGTGGTTGCAGGGGTATAATTAGTACCACCGCCCGTAACAGTATCGACGGATTGTACCTGCCATGAATATGAATGTGTTCTATCCGCGCTAATGGTCAGGTTTTTATTTGTCCCATTATCATGGTACGTAGTCGCATTGTCGGTAGTGTCAGTAACTTTAACAATAAATTTTTGGGCAGTTTTGCCATATGACCAACTAAGGGTTGTGTTTCCAGAGGAATTAATACAGCTTGCAGCAAGACTCGTTGGTCCAGAAACCCGCCAACATGAGTTTCTAGTTATCGAACACGTAGTAGGTGGGTAATTTGGGCATTGGTCACAACTTGGGCCGGGACAGCCGCTGTATACACACCATTCATCCCATACTGTTGCGCAACCGCCAAAC
>CAYZXG010000074.1:0-5699 GCA_964482365.1 uncultured Candidatus Saccharibacteria bacterium
TGCCCGTGCAGTAATCCTCACTCGCCTGCTCAACCCACCCCTGATCAGGGTTAAATAAACGATGATAGATAAACACAGGATGATCGTTAGTATCGGGAACATTATCCGAAACCGCAAGCTTACGAGGATCAGTGTACATACCCATAACCTTCTGACGAACAACCTCAGTAGAATCAGACAAATAGATAGCATTTCCTTTACTCTTGCTCATCTTGCCCGACCCATCAGTACCTACCAAGCGCCCCGCAGATTCACCTTCAGGAAATAGAGCAACACACGGCAACAGAATATTGCCATACATAGCATTGAATGCCCGGACAATATCTCGTTGCAATTCCAGATGCGACTCTTGATCACGACCAACAGGAACCAACAAGCGTGGATCGGACACACCGAAAGGTGGGCAAACCATAAGAATGTCCGCCGCCTGATCGACTGGATAGACCATAAAACCAACAGATGCATCTGCCTGCCCAGCAAGTTCTTCTTGCAAAGTTTTGTTGCGCATCAGCACTTTGTAGCGAGTAACTTGCATCAAAAGCACCGCCAAAGCATGACGCTCAGGCACCATACTTTGCTGAACAAAATGAACGTGTGGCAACGTCGGATCGAGTCCAACCGAAAGCCAATCAAGGGCCGTGACTCTAATTGACTCCCTTAAGGCCTTCGGATCTCCCGGATGTGTAGTCAAAGCTTGCATATCTGCAAGAAGGTAAAAACACTCGTATTCATTATTGTCCTGCTGGGCTTTCCATTGTGTCAGCGCCCCAACGTAATGACCAAGATGCAATCCTTCTTCACTACTTGTTCTCATTCCCGTCAAAACCCTTTGATTCCTTACAGTAAACATAGAACCATCCTTTCACTAGTGAATAGAAAATCATGATCGACTAGATACCGGCAACCGTCCAAACGCTATTTGAAATGCGTAATCAGAATGGATAACGCCCAGAATGTCACCGATATCATACGAAACATTCGCTTGTTAAAGAGCGACTAAATGACTCACAATAGACCTTGGTTGAAAGTCTACGTTGTGAATAATAGTTACGCAACACACAGTTTGTACTCACACAATCAGATAATTACAAAAGCCTTAGTACCCGCTTATATGATAAGAAAAATTAGTCCCTAATAATTCTCTCAATGTTATCAACTTGAGTTTCAAGAGAGTACAATTCTAAAGCCTTTAATTGAGCCCGTTGAGACATAGCATGCCTTTCATCTTTATTATTCAAAAGATATGACATCTTCTCAGACAACGTAACAGCATCTCCTCGAGGGAAAACTAGTCCTCCTTGAGTCGCATTGATAATCTCTGGAATCATTCCAACATCACTACCGATAACTGGAGTTCCCACGACTAAGGCTTCAATAATAGCTAGAGGCATCACCTCTGTAAGTGAAGCATGTACAAGTAATTTGGACTGTTTCAACAATTGATAAATCCGTCCATGGTCAACGTACCCTTCAAAATGAACGTGGCTTTCCAAACCCAGTGTAAAAGATAATGCCTTCACAAGATCCAACTCAGAACCACCTCCCACGATGCGACACGAAAACGTCTGCCCATTTTTCTTTAATCTATTAACCGCATCCAGTACATAGTTTACTCCCTTTAGATATGATACCTCCCCCACGACAACAATATCAAAATCTTTTCTCTTTTCCGAAATACTTTTCGAGAAATCAGAAACTCCAACCTGAATAACATTCATTTCTCCTTCAACCCCAAAAGCTACCAACTCATCCCGTAAAACCTTTGTTGGCACAACAATATTCACATTGGGATGATTTAATTCAAATAACAAAGAATCAATACGAAGAGACTTCTCACGTACGTCCATTAATCGTAGTGCAGAATATGGAATATGGGCAGGCGAGGTGTGAAGAGTAACAAAAACTCTCTTTCCCCTTTCCCTCGCCACTTTAATCCCATACAATGCGCCTTCTCGGATCGAAAAAGTCATCTGTGCCCATACCACATCATAGAACTTGATAATCTCATCAAGTTCATCAACCTTACCCAATATCCGTATTTTTACCCCTTCACTCTCAGTAGGTGTCGGCATCTTACATGTTTCAGACTGTCCACGCGTTGTAGCAATACAGACGTCATATCCACGCTTAACCAACTCACGGCTTACCTCAAAAGTGTTAATTTCAAGACCTCCGCCCTGCATGGGTGGATAATCATGCACCATTAATATTCGCTTAGTCATACATCTCCCCAATCTCCCATTGTGGGTAATTTTTTGGTATCTCGAAGGCCTCTGCATGTTTAACGCGTCGCGGATACCCACGATATGCCGTTGTCCCATCGATTAACTGATGGGCTCGGTCACCAAACTGAGACCCATACACTTCAAGAACCTCAATTTTCTGTGAAAACTCTTCGGTAATATCAACAAGCACATCTGCATCAATAGGACTTACACCTTCAAAATAATACACACGTGGCGTACGATGGTTTTTACCCAAATCTAGACGAAAAGAGTAACTTGATACTTTCAATGCCTCCAAACTTAAATATGAGGCCTGGATGTGGTCACTCATATAATCTTCGGGGTGATGAATCAAGGCAATTTCAGGACGAACCCTCCTGACAATTTCCATAAGAGACATAACAGACTCTTTAGAATACTCAATGCCTAAATTTGGCAATTTCATTCTATGTACCTCTTTTATATCAAGTAACTTTCGAGCTAAAGCGAATTCATGATTCCAACGTATATTTAGTTGTTCACTCTTTTCTACGGCAACTACTCGTTCTCCATCTTTGATCATACCCGACTCTTCAGCATCGGAAAGTACTACTTCAACATAAGAGTATCCTTGCTTTTGCAATTTGAGTATTGTTCCTGCATAACACACATGATCATCAGGATGCGCAGTTATTCCAAGAATTGTTTTGTTATTTGTGTTTAATTGTTCCATTGTAGAAGTTGGGGGTGTAGTCTTGTACCACCCCCAACCATTATTACACCTCCTTCCGATTGACGGAAATATTTCCATCAAGGGCTAATTCAACATACATCTCATATCCACCTTCAAACGGAATTGGCACCACACTCATCAATTGATCTAACAATTTCGCCAATGATCCCGTACGACCAGCAATCTCGTACAAGACTGCTGAATCGACACTTATCTTTGGGTTCGTTCCGGTTGTGAAGAGATTAAAGCTTCCGACCGGAAACACAGAAGTTCTATTCTGTGGATCCTCCAAAAAAGATCTCAGAACTTCATAGACATTCCCTTTACTATAGTCACGAGCCAAGACAACAACGTTTTGGTTATTACCTGCAATGCCTTGCAGATAATAAATAAGTGCCCCAGAAGGTCCTCCCCCTTGATCAATGACAGCCTGAACCGTAAGGCCACCAACACCTTTGAGCCGACATTTCTTTGCAATCGGCCCCCCTCCCGATATATGACCAAGCTGTTCGCCATTCAAATTAATGAAATGCCAACATGAACATGTGTCCTGTATTTTCTGACAAGGAAAATTTAACACACGGACTGGCTTATTAATGAGTCGGTACCCAAACTCATACGACTCCCTTACTCCACGAATCAAGTCTGAAACGCTCAGACCAAGGATTTCAGGCGGCACCATTATTGTAGAAAGTGATGAGACTAGGGGACACCTCTGTCCCAACGTATCAGCCAGTAAACTCAAAATCTTTGACCGGTATGCACAGACCCAGTCAGAGAATGATGCATTTTCTCCATGTTGCATAATGCAATCGTCATAACTCATCCACAATAATTCTAACGCACTTGTGAATCCATACTCCGACAAAGCAGGTTCAAGTTGATCATGCCATCTCGGTAAACTTACACAACCAGGTGCCCTTTGTAATTGATCACTGCTAAAAAGCAATTTTAGTTTATTTACACTGACACCCCTCAAACTTGTCCAACTCTGATGAATATTCGAGAGTGAATTGGCAAGACCCCCCCCACCATATCCAACTGTAATCTGACCTTTCGATCCAGGAAGGAACTGCATTGCACGTAGTAATTCAAGATCTTCTCGAACCCAAGCAACACTTGAACTTGATCCATATCGAATGACTGTATCGGGCAAAGACATCTGGCTTGTTATAATTTTGCCCTTGGGCAATGTTTTTATAACATCATATCCTCGACCTCCTGACGGTAATGCAACCATTTTTAGCCTCCAATTCTATAACCTAAAGATAAGTTTTATTTGTTAGTGTGCAAAAAAACTCGCCCATGCTCATCTGTATTTGAAAACAAAATACAAACGAACAAGGACGAGCTATGCTCGCGGTGCCACCTTGTTTTTACCTTTGCGTTACCGAAAAGGTCTTAACGAGTACGTGTATGTTAACAGTGATACTCTTGTGATCTGATAACGGTTCACTTCCGAAGATCGCTACGCATTTGTATGCAACAATGTGCATATAACTTCACAATCTTTGTGTGGCCTTAAACTCTCTATAATCGCAAGTTCTAAACCGAAAGGGTCCATTCTTCCCTTTCAACACATTAGGAGGATTAAACCAAAGCCAACGACTCTTGTCAACTAGACGATTAGAGAATCTCAGTCACCAATGATAACGGAATTAATACTATTATTCTTCTACACTACAAAGCATATAATAATGGTCATGAAAAATCTTATTCTTGATCCTCACAAGGACCAACACGTGCTGATGAATCACGGTTTGATAAAAGAAATTGTTTCTTTGGCTCAAATAAACCCTAACGACACAGTACTAGAAATTGGAGCTGGATCAGGCAACCTAACGCGAGAACTTGCAAAATACGCAAAGAAAGTGATTTCGTTTGAAATTGATGAAAAGTTTGCACCTTTTCTTGCTGATTTACCAACGAATGTTGAGATGCATTTTAAAAGTGCATGGCCATACATCCAGATGCCAAGCAAACAGTATCAAAAAAGAGAATATAATAAAATTGTTTCAAATCTCCCGTATTCACTCTGTGAACCCCTGTTTCATAATCTTGCATTCTTAATCTACGATAAAATAATTCTCATGGTTCCAGAAGGTTTTTACGAAAACATTGAGCAAAATGGAGTATTCAACTCATTCTTTATAGCTCATATAGAGCTCGAAGTTGATCGTAATGAATTTAATCCCAAACCAGACACGAACTCGGTTGTGATTAATCTTGAACACAAACCCAATCCACTTATTAAGCAAGACCTACCGCTCTTTTTACGACAATACATATATCAACATGAGTCACAATTGGTAAAAAATTCCCTTCGTGAAGGTATTATTACATACTTTCAGCAAACCAAAAATCAAAATCTTACTAAAAATTTTGTCCGAAATATCCTTGACACCATCGACATTTCATCAGAACTTGTAAATCGCCATCCTGACAATTTTACTATCTATCGTGAAGTGTCACGGGCTTTTAAAGATTTCAAAATTGAGTAAGAAAATATCCAATTCAAAAGCTAGCGTATACTAAAAGCATATGCAACATATGCAGCTAGTCAAACCAATTCTCTTTTGGACGAGTCGGGTATTAACAGTTTTGATAACTTCAGTTGGGTACTTATTTTTACTGCTTTCAACGCAACCAACCTATGGAATAAAACAGCCAGTGAGTATTACTGTTGCGATCCTGACTATTAGTGGAATTGTCTATCTTGCATATCACCAACGGAATAGTATTGTACTTTCACTTGCCCCTTT
>CAYZXG010000075.1:0-5626 GCA_964482365.1 uncultured Candidatus Saccharibacteria bacterium
TTCAGAAATTCAGCATGACATATTTAAGAAGCATTATCAAGAGGATGTAGCACTATATTATTGTCCACGAGATTTGCCACTTGCAACAACTTAACCATTCCCCACTGTTCTGGCAACTCGTTTCTCACTTTTTCCCTCATTACAAAGCAATCCACAAACAGCTTAAAGACTATAAACTTAGGGGGTAGATTGCTACACCATTCTTATTGCGGCTATGTATTGATCAGGCTATAGTTAAGGATACGTATGCCACTTAATCTTCTTTCCTACGCATCAAAACCCGGAAAAACAGTACTGGCAAATTTACAATCTTCGACCGAAGGATTGTCCCAAAACGAAGCAGAAAAACGACTAAAGACCTACGGCACGAATACGCTTAAATCTCAAAACGTATCGTGGCATACCATTCTTTTACGACAACTAAAGTCTTCATTTGTCTACCTTCTTACCATTGCCGCAATACTTGCGTTCATTCTCGGAGAAACAATCGACGGATTTCTAATTTTTGGTTTTATTGCAATAAATGCGCTCCTTGGATTTACCCAAGAATACCGTTCTGAAAAAACCATCGCATTACTTAAAAAATTTACTGAGTTTTCAACTTCCGTTTACCGAGACGGAGTAATAACTCATATAGTATCCTCCGCAATTGTTCCGGGAGATGTTGTAGTCCTTGAAGCTGGAGATTTAATTCCTGCAGACCTTCGCTTACTTTCTTCACACAATCTTTTTGTTGACGAATCAATTTTGACCGGCGAATCGGTAGACGTACAAAAAACAGACACAACGCCAACCAGTCCACCTAAAGAACTGTATCAAGCATCAACCCTTGTATTCCGTGGAACGCATGTCACTCAAGGAAATGGAACAGGAATCGTAATCGCAACAGGGCAAGACACACAGGTTGGAACGATTGCCACGCTTGCGAATTCAACAAAACGAATGAGCGCTTTTGAGCAAAACATAAATAAGTTCAGCAACTTTTTACTCATAATCACCGCGACAACACTCACGATTGTTGTTACCGCGCACATTGTTTTTAGTTCTCACCTTTCAATCCCCGACCTGACGCTGTTTGCAATTGCACTCGCTGTTGGCGTCATTCCGGAGGCACTTCCTCTGGTATCAACGGTTTCTTTGGCACACGGAGCACGCGTATTGGCACGTAAGCACGTGGTAGTAAAACGACTTTCAGCAATCGAAGATCTCGGTGGAATTGAAGTGTTGTGCAGTGACAAAACGGGAACGCTTACCGAAAACAAACTTACGATAACAGACACAACCATCTTACAAGAACCGATGCTCTTTTTTGCGGGACTTGGTATCGAAGAATACGACCCAAAAACACAAACCCCCAACAACGCGTTTGATCTTGCAATTTATTCTCACCTTTCTGAATCTGACAAAAAAAAGCTAACCTCGTACAAAAAGCTCTCTCTTTTATCATTTGATCCGAATCGAAAACGAAACAGTATATTGGTCTCGCGTGAAGCTGAAACAATGCTGATTGTTCGTGGAGCACCAGAAGACATGATTACGCATGCCTCTAATGTTTCTACGGAACAATCAAAAGAACTCTTTTCTTGGGTTGATCAAAAAGGAACTCAAGGAAATCGATGTCTTGCCATTGGTGCACGCACAAACTTTTCAAACGCAACGTACACGCATGAGGATGAAATTAAAAACATCTCACTATACGGAATTATCGCCTTTTCGGACCCGTTAAAATCGTCAACAAAGCATGCCATATCACTTGCGCACCAACTTGGTGTTCAGATAAAAATTATTACCGGTGATGGACCAGCCGTAGCAGGTGCAGTCGGAGTTGAGGCAGGTATTATTTCGGATCCAACTCATGTATTAACGGGATTTCAGTTTAACGAACTCTCAAACGACCAAAAACATGAAGCGGTTGAAAGTCACCACATCTTTGCCCGTATTACACCCGAAGACAAATATCAAATCGTTTCATTATTAATGGAAAAACATCAGGTCGGATATCTTGGTGAAGGCATAAACGATACTCCCGCGTTAAAACTTGCTCACGTGGGACTTGTGGTCAAAGGAGCTTCCGACATTGCCCAAGAAACGGCAGATATTATTCTATTGTCACAAAATCTACATGTCATAATTCAAGGAATTGCCGAAGGAAGACGAACGTTCACCAACACAATGAAATACCTTAAAACAACGTTATTATCAAATTTTGGCAATTTCTATGCGGTAGGCATTTCGTCGCTCTTTATTCCCCATTTGCCTATGCTGCCAATTCAAATTCTTCTTCTTAACTTACTGTCGGACTTTCCCATGATATCAATCGCAACAGATAATGTTGCGTCAAGTGACCTTAAAACACCAAAACGGTATGACGTTAAGGATTTATTAGTGTCAACAACCATTCTAGGAATCATAAGTACACTTTTCGATTTTATATTTTTTGTTATGTTTAAAAACAGTGGTGCTTCGATACTTCAAACCGCATGGTTTACGGGCAGTGTTCTTACCGAACTCTTTATTATTTATTCGATTCGTACCGACACCTTCATTCTTTTTGCAAAAGAAAAACCTTCGAATCCGATCATAGCTTTCACGCTTTGCGCCATTATCTTTACGCTCGTCATTCCGTTCACACACATTGGTCAAAAGCTATTCTCTTTTGTTGTCCTTTCACCTCAAATACTTCTTACCATTGTCGGTATAGCAATTGCTTACGTTTTCACAACTGAAGCCGTAAAACTGATGTTTGCCCACTTCGTTAACACTAACGAAAAGTAATGTATCAAACGGACCATTTGCTCAAAAATTATCAAAATCGTATAATAAACATCTATGGAAGAACTACTTCAACTGTATTGGATAATGATGTTTGCCGGATTAGGCTTAATAATTATGGAGCTATTTATTGGCATAGATACTGGGTTTGACCTTGTACTTATTGGCTCAACTCTTATCATTGGGGGAGGCGTTGGGAAATTTTCTGATAACCCCATTCTTGGTGTAATAATTACCGGAATACTTGCAGTACTCTACATAATTTACAGACGAAATTACCTAAAAAGTAAACTTACCGTTCACACACAAAGCTCAAATATCGACTCTCTGGTTGGAACAAAAGCTTTGGTGATAAAAACAATAACACCCCACAAAGCAGGTCAGATTAAGGTTGGCGGAGAAACCTGGCGAGCCGTGAGTGACAAAGAATGTATTGAGAATACCTATATTATGATTATTAAAATCGAGGGCGTAACAGCATATGTTGACACGCCTGTGGTATAATAAGCCCATAATATGACGATTGGCTCGATATTTATTACGATAATTTCAATAACAGCCATTGCAGCGCTTGCAGCTTCAGTTCGTATCGTTAAACAGTATGAAAAAGGGTTGATTCTTCGACTCGGCAAATATCGCTCAACTGCAAACTCTGGACTTACTTTTATCTTCCCTTTTATCGAAACGCTTCAAACAACTGATATGCGAGAAAAAGTAATCAATGTTCCTCCCCAGGACGTTATTACAAAAGACAATGTGGGTGTTACCGTTGACGCGGTTATCTACTACAAAGTTGTTGATCCGGTAAAAGCCGAATTTGAAGTTGAAAACTTTGACTACGCCGCAACCACGCTTGCACAAACCAATCTTCGAAACATCATCGGCGACAAATTGCTCGACGATACACTTACCGCACGTGACATTATTAACGTTGATTTACGTCAAGTTCTTGATGAAGCAACAGATAGCTGGGGTGTAAAAGTTACCCGTGTTGAAGTACAAAAGATCGATCCGCCCACAGACATCACACATGCCATGAGTCAACAAATGAAAGCAGAACGAGAAAAACGCGCCTCGATTTTGCACGCAGAAGGCTTTAAACAAAGTCAGATCCTTGAAGCTGAAGGTGTACGACAAAAAGACATTTTGGAGGCAGAAGGTGCCGCACAAGCACGCGTTCTTCGTGCAAATGCAGAAGCAGAAGCGGTAAAACAAGTTGCCGAAGCAGCCGAGAAATACTTTACTCCACGTGCTGAACTTTTACGAAAACTGGAAGTATCCGAGGTTGTCCTTCAAGGTAGTACTAAATGGGTTCTTCCACAAGATTCAAGTTTGATAAACGTCCTTAATCTTTCGGACAAAGAAGGCGCAATCACGCCAGTACCTCTACGGTCTAACCAAAACACATCTACTCCGACTCCTGAAAATCTATAAACCTGAACTCACTGTTTGTTTTCGTTAGTCATTATTTTGATTTGATTGTTATACTTTAGGTCAGATGCACGAAAAGCCAAATCACGACCCCGCTACTCAAAAATATCCACAAAAAGGAGACCATGTACGTGTCGCCCAAAAAGCAAACTATGAGAATGGCGTTCTGACCGAAGGCATAGTTCAGGACGTACTAACCTCAAAACGATTTCACCCACGCGGACACAAAGTTCGACTGACTAATGGAAAGATTGGCCGTATTCAACAATTTGTTGACCAAACAACACCAGATCACTTTCCCCTGATTGAGGCAGACGATCTACGCTAAAAGATCTTTTTATACCACCTCGTCTATCCAGGAATTCCGAACAGGAGAACAAGGATTGCACCAGCAGAAAGCATGCAAATTGACTGCATCAAAACCTGCATAATGATAAAACACTGTTGTTCAGACAAGTCTCCAAATATGCGTCTTAGTATTGTAAAATGCGAATCGATATGGTGAGGAAAATGCTTTGGTTCAATAAACTGTTGAAGGAAAAAATACAACGCTTCACCTGCACTTCTGATCAACCAAAACAGTAAAAAGAACAACATCGCGAGTTTTACTGAGCTCATAAGGAACGATACCAGAAAAGAAACACCAAAGTAGAGAGAAAAAATCATAATATCTTCCCACACAAAGCTTCCGATTAAAAATGCCCATGCATAGGTAAATCTAATCTTGCCGGGAGTTGATCTAATTTTTTGGAAAGAAACAACACTTAATACGAAAAATCCTACGGCAACGATTAACAACCATATCATGCTGTCTATTATACGTGATGACAAACACGCCGCCTCATAGTATAATTACTTCCATCGGTTAGCTCTTTGATTTCATCCACCATTAAGCCCAAAAATAAGGGGGTTACATGAAAAACTGGCGAAATAGATTGAGTATTGTTCTTTTGTTCGTTCTGCTTTCCACTAGTCTTGTGTTTCCAACGAGCCATGTTGCAGCACAGATTTGCCCAGACGGTTATGGGCAGCTCAAGTACACCGCATCCAATGGGAGCAAAATCGGTTTTTACGACTCATCTCTGACTTATGCATCAACAGATTACTGTTATACACAAATCAACGCAGGATGGGTACTCAACGTAAACGGTTCACCGAGAAAAGTGAAGAACCTGACATATTACACCCCCACTCTTGTAGATGTGTACGTCTGCACGGCTCACGCTTGGTGGGACTGGGACTTGTGTACATGGGGACACTGGGAAAACATTGAACTGGTCCCAATACCTTACGGCCAGTAGTTTGAAAAAAACGTTGGAAGAAAGGGGCGGCAAATTGCTGCCCCTTGTCTATATCCGAGACATACCTATTTAACACTCCTCTGATAAATCCCCGACCGTAAGGTCGTATGGGGATGGAGGAG
>CAYZXG010000076.1:0-5599 GCA_964482365.1 uncultured Candidatus Saccharibacteria bacterium
GCATAATAGTTTGTGCACATGCGCGTAGATCACTGGCATTAACGTATATAGCCCCGTCTCCACACACTTCTTTATGAACCGCAATATCCGATAAAACTACCGGACAGCCTAAACCCATTGCCTCAAGCGGTGGAATACCAAATCCCTCTTCTTTTGACGCACTTACAAAACAAATGGCGTGTTTATACAGAAAAGAAAGCTCTTCGTCAGGAACATAACCTAATAGGTGAACTCGGTGTAAAAGTCCTTTTACTCGAACTATCTCCTCAATTTTTTGATAGAACACATTGCGAGATCCAACCAGTACGAGTGAAATGTTTTCCGGAAGATGTGTTAATGCATCAACTAAAACATCAACTCGTTTGTAGGGATATGCACTTCCCACATAGATAACATACTCGCCAGAAACGCCAAATCTAGATAAGACCTCGTTTTGTGTCTGCTCTGATTGCGAAAAAGACGTGAGCGCGCTATCAACCCCTTCATACGTGACTGAAATCTTCTCTGGTTTAACACCAAACCATGTCACAATATCATCTTTTACAAATTGAGTTGGTACCAAAATATGATTACTCCTTTTAACCGCCCACCAACTTACAAATCGATACGCCAAATGTTTGATTGCATACATAAAACCTGAATGAGTTGTTGAATCAGCACCAACATATTTGTGTTTAATCAAATCATGAATGGTTACTATGAATGGAGTGAACATATTGAAAACCGGTACAACAAACTGTGGAAAATGGACAAGATCAAATCGCCTTACTCCAATTGCTTTCGTAAGTAAAACCTGCTCTTTAAAACTATAAAATGGCGCATCTACAACCTCAACCCTAAAATTGTGAGCGATATGTAGATCCTTATGCGCAGGCAAAATAAATAACGTGTAGTTATTCGTCTGATCAATACGAGCCAACTGCTCAACAAGGTTTTTGGTATACCGGCCAAGTCCTGCGTGCTCGAGTCCATAAAACCTGGCGTCAATAGCAATATTCATAATGGTGTCATAAGTATACCGTGAGATAAAGATTTTTTATGACGCGTTACCTAAAACCGAGCGATACACGTCAATCGTTTTTGTCGCAACGTCCTTCCATAAGAATCTCTTAATGTTTTCTTTACCATTTTCAATGAGATTTTTAGTATCAATATCTTTACGAAGTACGCTGGTGATCTTTTTAGCAATGTCGGAAGGATCGTAAGGATCAACATACAAAACCCCGTCACAACCGACCTCATGAAAGATGGGAAGGTCTGAGGCAACAACCGGTTTTTCGTACCACTGCGCCTCAAGTATCGGTATCCCAAACCCTTCCATGAGTGATGGGAAAACAACCATCTCTGATTGCAGGTACATAACCGACAAATCATCATCAAGCACATAGCCATTTTCTACCAGATAGTTTGGAAACACTACATGGTCTTTAAGTCCCATCCGAGTAACCTTATCCTTAACTTGTTTCGATAAATTATCAACTTTCCCCACTAAAACCAATGACACGTCCAAACCGTGCGATAGTATTTCTTGCAAAGCGGAAAGTAGATTTTGGTGGTTCTTATGAGGATACATGGTTGCAACATACAATAGATACGGTTTTTTTATGCCATACTTCGCAAGGATTTTTTGAGATTCTTCTATGTTCACATATTCATCCTTTGTTACATGATCAAACCCAACTGAAGTAACAATAACTTTGTCGCCCGACACATGTAAACGGTCAATGATTTCTTGTTTTGAAACGTCTGAAATGGTCGTAATATACTGCGCTCGTTGTGCCAACACCCATACTACTAAACGATACATCAACTTTTTAAAAAGATAATACGGATAATTTTTGGTAGTATTTCCGAAGGTTGAAAAAGAAAGGTGAATTAAGTCATAGATTGTCACCACAAAAGGTCCAAAGTATAAAATTGGTGCATTAAAATTAGTAAAATGCATAAGATCAACGTGATATTTTCTTATCAAAAAAGGAAGAGCAAACTGCTCGGCAAACGAATACGGAGCAAAATCAGCGAGAACTTTTGTTATGTTTGGGGAATGCGGATGATAAGACACAAACCCATCTTTACGTAAAAAAACAACCAAGTTTATATCTTGGGGAATCACCCCTTCTAGAGACAATAAAAGGTTTTCAACAACCCGACCAATTCCAGTTTTGAAAATACGAGCATCAATACCAATGGTATATTTTTTTTGCATAATATTAAGAATCTTATGTCCGCACTTTTCGCAGAAAAACTCGTTTCCATCTAAGAAGCATCAATCCAAAATCCACCATCATATTAACGAACCCATTATACCGTGACCTAAGGTTTTTATTGTAAAAGATCTCCATGGCGTTAACACTTGAACGCGCAACCAGTAATTTACCGTCTTTCGACGCTGAACTTAATTTTTCTCCTTCTTTACGGGTTCCTTTTGATGCTCCACGAAAATGAGTTATCGAACAATCGGGAAAATACATAACCTTGTATCCAGCCTTTTTTGTTTGAAAACACAGATCTAAATCTTCTCCATTGAGAAAATAATCCTCATCCCACCACCCAATGTTCTCACCTACATCACGGCGCATAAACATAAAAGCTCCTACTGCAGAATCAATCTCATGGGCTACGTTAAGATCTTTCCATCCTTGGTTGTATTGATTATAAAACTGTGATTTTGGGAAAATCTTACTTAATCCGGTGAGTCTTGTAAGTGAAGCCCATGGCGTTGGGAAACCTCGATGACTATCCCAATCAAAAGAGCCGTCCCACAGATTCACCTTACATGTTGAAAGCCCAATGTTTGAATCCGCATCCATATGTTCTAGCATTTTAGATAACGTTCCCGTTGGAACCGTGGTGTCGGAATTTAGAAATAAGACATATTCTGTTTCTGGTTTAGTCGCTTTAACTCCAACATTATTTCCTTTTGAAAACCCAAGGTTTTCGCCTGTTTCAATCATTTTAACCAATGGAAACTGTTGCCGAATAGCTCGTACACTTTCATCTTTACTTCCGTTATCTACAACAATTACTTCAAAATCAGTTCCCCAGGTAAGATCTGTTACGTCTGCCAACGAATTGAGACAATTGAGCGTTACGTCTTTGGTGTTGTATGAAATTATTATTATTGAAAGTCGCATCCTGATTATTTAAAAACTAAGCCAAATTCTGTTTACGTTGCAAAATACCTCTAAATAGCCCTTTAATATTACCCCAAGCATGCCTAAACTTAAACGTAACTAGCCTTTTTCCAATACGCAATACGTGGTACAAAAACGATGTAATCAACGATTTTATTGTTCCATGGTATTTCTGAAACAATATTGAGTATTGGGTAAAATACATTTCAGATTTTGCTGACTTCCTACCAATTGTCATTTTTTCTTTATGAAATACTTTTACATTATTACACACGACAATAGAACCACCATGATTCTTAGCCCGCATTGAAAGATCAACATCCTCCCAGTAGAAAAAATACTCGGGATTAAAAACAATACCCTTATCTACAAGCTCCCGACTAACAACCATTGAAGACCCTGTCAGAACATCTGGTGTCCTTGTAATGGTCGGAATATCCAACATGTTTTTATTCTGATACAACCCCACTACAGACCCCTTGTTCATATAGAGTCTGCTTCCCCCGTAATACTGCACCTTATCTGGATCATCATAATATAAAACAATTGTCCCTACTAAATCTAATGGAGAAACTTGAGCTAAACTTTCCTTTAAATTCTCAACACTACATTCATCCAAGACAGTATCATTATTAATAAACCAATAGTGCGTATAAGCACAATGCTTTTGTAAATACTTGATTAAAACATTGTTTCCTGAAGCGAAACCAAGGTTCTCTTTTGAAGAAACAAGGGTAACTCCATGAGGTACAGAATTCCCCAAAAGGTAGGTATCAAAATCTTCAAGTGAAACTACTTTAATTGGCTCAGCCTCACCATATGAAATTCCGTCAATATCCTTCCAAAGACTTTTTTCTTCTTCAAAAAAACCCTGGTATGAAATTTCTTTAACGGATTCTGATGTTGAACCGTTGTCTAAAATGTAAACATCACATGTTTCGCTATTGCCCCAAAATGAAGATAGAAACTGCCGTGTATTACTACTCCCCAAATAATTTAGTGTTAAGATTGCAAGTTTTATGATGCTAATTTTGTATTTAACAGTTTTTGTACCATCGGAGACCTCATCTTAATCACATAACCAAAGATGATCAAATACAGCAATTTGAAAATAAAAGGTGGAAATGAAAATAAGTTTGTAAAACATAAATATAGTGTACACATAAAACTTATCGCATAGATAACGCATATGATAATATCCCTCTTTTCAACGACATGACTATACAAAACCGTTAACAATATACCAAGCAAAAATGGAACAATGGTCAAACCCCAAAACCCAAAATCAGCATAGAACTCCCCTACCGCATTTGATGCAGTAAAGTTTTTATAAACTAAGCTGTAATCACCCGTAGCTCTTTCAATAACTGGGTCCGCTAGCTGTTTAGTAAATGTAAATACCCAAACGGGATACAGTGTCCGTAGCCCATAGGTATAGTTTTGAACAGAATATATTTGTCTCAATGAGTTTTCATAACTTGTTACAAGATATAAATATGGCCAAGCGATTACATTAGTATTATCAATTATGTCAATAACAGATGCAAAACTATTTTCTCCTGAACATGAAGCCCCACATATAAGTTGCGACACCCCTTTGTATTGTCCAGTTCGTCTAATGTAATCAGACCCCCCTTCCCGAGTACGTATATTACCAATGTACCCAAACCCTACCAAAGCAATAATTAAACCTACACCAACAACCAGCCCAAGTTTTCTAAGACTCATTTTAGATAAAAAAACAATTTCTACAATTAAGCAGCCCAATGCCAAAACAATTAATGGTAGTCGATGCCCAATACCAATAAATATTAGAATTGAGATCAGCATGGCAACAACAAGAACGATTGACTTTCGTTTAGAAATTTGTTTTGTACGAATAATTACATAACTGAGTATAAAAAGTGTGTCAAGATTACTTATAAAATAATGGATATACTTAATTCCAAAATCTGCATATGCTGTAAAACCGGCTGGTGAAATAAGTGGAATTCCACCATAATCAATTACTTCTAGAGTAAAGACAATAAAAGTCAAAATATAGGTAAATAATAAAACCCTGTATAATTTTCCTAACATCAGCTGGGGTAATTGCAAAATACCTTTATTTTTTGTGTCCACCTTTGGAATTTTACTCCACAATAATGGAGCGAGGGCACCAATGACATAACAAACACCAAAGATTAAAAATACTGACCACTCCTTAACTCCCCAATCTGTCTGTAATCCACTGAGATTCATAAGCGTAATCACAAGTCCCCCAAACCAAACCAATGAGAAAACACTCACATGGTTAAAAAAGTTACCAAATATCCTACTCCCGAGGTATACCATTCCTAAAACCATGATAAGTAACAAAACCCACATCATCTCTTGATTATCTCATATTTCGACATTTTTGACATAAACAAAGGGTCTTGACTAGATAAGAGCGATAAAGAAGTCGTAAAATCTAGTCATGAAAC
>CAYZXG010000077.1:0-5564 GCA_964482365.1 uncultured Candidatus Saccharibacteria bacterium
CAACTGTGATGTAACCCATAGTTTATATTGTTGTATTTTTCCAACCCCGACTCCAGGGATTCCCTCACCAACTCCAATTGACTGCAATGATCCTGCCGTTGTCCCTAATCCTTTACTTGTTCCGAGTTGCGCATTAAAACAGTTTCCAAATCTTGCTATGTATGTGATAAATATGGCAATTATGGCTGCAGCTATCACCGGTCTTTTATCGCTGATTTATGGCGGGTTTTTATACGTTACAGCTCAGGATGATCCCAGCAAGGTTGAAAAAGGAAGAAAGACAGTTTTGTGGGCATTTATGGGACTTGTTGTAGCCGGTTCCTTGTACATTTTCATGAGTTTTATTACCGGTTTGTTAAATATTCCTGGATATAGCGTGGTTCCCGTTGCATACGCAGAAGAGACACAAAATACGTATCAAGTGTACGGAACAATCCGTGATGGTAACGATAATTTACTACCGGGGGCAAACGTTACGTTATATGAAAAGTCGGGAGATAAATGGATCGTGTGGAACGCAAAATCGTTTGGGAATCAACGAAATCCTTTTGAGGCAGATGTGTTTGGTCATTATCAGTTTTTTGCCCCCAACGGAACCTATTATGTTGTTGCCTCAAAGTTTGGTTTTCATACGCAGGAGTCACATTCGTTTGATGTTGCAGATACTCCGATAAAGCAAAACTTATCACTAACCGCCGCATCTTCAATTTGGGTTGCTATTGTTTATTTTGGCGTGATCCTTTTTGTAGGTTCTGTTCTATACATGATTGTTGTCGCAATTGTACGCTGGAGAAAACGCGAGCAACTTAAACAGTATGCGCGCGGAAAGATTTTAGGATCGGAGCAGAAAAAGAGTAATACATCAACTTCGGTAGACTCTGGTTCAGCACATGATTGAACAACGGTTTAAGTTCACAAAACTTTTGGGGGCTATGCTTGTTGGGGTAGGGTTTGTTGGAATCTCGTATCTTGTATGGGTGTATGCTTTTTGGGCAAAAACACTTCCTTCTTTTCCAACGAATATGGTAACCGAAGTTTTTGGGGCGCGTTCGGTGTTTGCAAGTACGAGTAGTTTTGGGGATCTACTTCCCGAAGGAGATGTTTTATCGGCACAAACGTTTAAGCTGCCTGTTGTTCAAAAGCAAGAAGTGAAAGGCGAGACGAGTCAACATGCGAACGATGTTACGATTTCAATTCCTCGTTTGAATATTACGGATGCGCAGGTTGCGCTTGATGTGAACGGTCAGGATGAAGATATTTACGATACGGTGCTCAAGCAGTCCATTGCTCACTTAGCACACTCAGCATATCCTGGAGAGCTTGGAAATACCTTTTTATTTGGTCATTCAATGCTTCCACTTCTTACCACAAATAATTACGAGTCAATTTTTACCAGCCTTCCTCAGATGCGCTCAGGTGATGTCGTGTTTGTAGCCTATGGTGAGCATGTATATGAATATGAAATAACGCACACAGGGGTTGTAGAGCCAACAGACGTATTTATTATGAATCAACCCAAGAGTAAATACATGATTACACTCATGACGTGTATTCCGCCGGGATTTGCCAATCAACGCTATATTGCGGTAGGAAACCTCATCCGTATTGAAGATCGCTGATTCTTCCGTTTTAAGTGAGGTAGAAAAAAAAAGCAACAAGTATTGCAATGTTTACGGAAACCGCAACTGAAAGTCGCTTAAGATCACCCGAAAGATAATTCTGCTCCATGCGAGTATTGTACCAGACAATCTCGGTCTAGAAAATAATAAGCGGCAGATTAATAAGTTGAGTTTTGGTTACAAAACTCATAAGAATTGCTACTGCAATTCATGGTACCGCCAACGGGAGTTGAACCCGTGTTTTCGGACTGAGAACCCGATGTCCTAACCACTGGACGATGGCGGCCTAAAATCTACGTTTGTATTATACCGTAGTCAGTTATTCTTTAATAACGTAGCGGTGCGCCTCGATCATAAATTTGTGTGTGTCAACCAATTTAGTTTTCAATAAAATTTTCACCAATAATTGGGCAAGTCCAATAGCAAGAGCATTGATAAGAAGACCCAAAAAGTTAAAAAGTGTATACGATGAAATTGCAACGATGTACGGTACAAAATCTTTGTACTGATCAAGAAGTTTGTTTAATTGTTGAGATAGTGCCCCAACAATATTTGTCTCAAGATCGTTTTTTATTGAAGAGATGGTTTCTTGAGGGGATGCGGCTGATTCATTTTCAACTGCTGATGAAATTCGGTCGGCCAGATCCTGTATTTGTTGGTTTGATAATCCTTGTGTTTTTAGTTTCTCGTTAAGAAGAGGCGTTACGGTTCCTTTGAGGAGCAACGCTTTGTCTTCATAAGGGATTTCAGAAAGAAAGGGAAGTTGTTTTTCCAGTTGCGTGATGGTAGTTTGCTCTAATGTATCTAAATAATTCTCAATTTGAGTGTCGATTAATGGAGCGCTTAACGTTAGTGCTTGAGAAAAAAATTCGTCGGGAAGGGTGATTGTTGTTTCGGAAATAGATGCATTAACGCTAAAAAATAAAAAGACAGAAAGCATTACCGCAATAAGAAATGAAATCAAATGTATTGCTCGCCCGAATACGTGTCGAACAGGAAGCTTTGTGTGAATTGCGATTTCTTTTTGGATTCGAAAATCAAAATAGCTGAGCGCACCGATGAGCGTAATGAACATAATTGCGATCACAATGCCGGGATAGTTTGTTGTGAGAAGTGGCAGGGAAAGTAACGCAAAAATGGCAAGTCGCAGCCACGTAGTTGGTATTACGAGTGAGGTGATGATGATGAATGACATTAATAGCCCATACGCTGCCAGCATATATGTGCCATTTGTGAAAATAATGGTTGTGTTGGTTACATTAACCAACGGATCAGCAAAGAGTATTCCCATGTTGTGCCAAAAAATTATTGAGGTGAGTACTGATCCAAAACTGAGGAGGGTAAGTACCATGATGAGATTTCTGTTTTTTAGCTGTTCCATAGTTTACCAATCATTGAGCAATTGTAATGAGTAACCAAAAGAGGAGGAGCATGAGAGCTATGTACTCGAACCATGTTTCTTTGGTGAGTTTATGGTCTTCCCAATGATGCCAAATTGCCCACAAGAAATACACAAAGAGTGAGATTGCTATGAACACAAGTTTTTGAACATAATCGATCGGTGTTGAGACTGCGGTTACTGTTATTGCAAAGAGTATAAGAATAAGAATGTACTGAAATACGTGGTTTTTAAAATATGTGTACATAGGCGTAAGTTTCCCAATTAGTTCTGCTTTTATAGTATCATTCCACCAGCGCCATACCAAATCCCAAGAAACGCAATGATTAGGATTCCCACATGTACGATTCGGTGAGCATTGATTCTCTTAAGACCTTTTCTTCGCGCTATAAAGTCATCTGAGGCGTACAGACCAATAAGTGTTCCAACGATTAGCATGGTAAATAATCTACTCAGCCCGAAGCTTTCAATGTTTGTTAGTGCAGCAATGTTTGCTGAAAGTAGGGTTGAAGTTGGAGGATTTGATGTGTGCCCACTGAGTGGTCCAAGCACAGTTCCGTTTGTGTTCGTGCGATTTACTGCCAGTTCTGGAATGTTTGTTGGGGTTGGTTCTGGCGTTGTAGTTGGTTCGGTAGTTATTGTTGCTTCAGGGGTTATGTGAACAATTGGTGTTGGGGTGTTTACTGATACAAACGGCGTTGGGGTTGGTGCTGAGATGTTAGCTGTTGGGATAGCAGTTGGAATGACCGTTGTTGGCGTGGGTTGTGGCTGTGTTGGTTGAACAACAACGGCGAGTTGCTGGGTAGGGGTTGGCGTTCCAAACATTTGAACAACAAGCGTAGTGTCCTCACCGTTTAAATTGCCGTTTACGACTGCAATTCCAATTTCGGTAAAACTTGGGAACAAAATATTTTCTCGGTGACTTGGTGAGGCCATCCATGCCGAAACTACGCCAGCTGAAGTGTCAAAATCACGTGCTAAGTTTTCGCCTGCAGTTTGGTAGTCGTATCCCACAACTGAAAACCAGTGCCACGGTTCTACGCCCGTTGGAGAGACGTGAGCCCAATAATCTGCCTCAAACATATCGAGTGCTTTAAGTTGTGCCGCTTGGTCAAGTTTTGGGTTGTGGATGAGTGTTGAAAGGCTTGCCTGCGCTCGTTCAGAATTAGTCTGAGAAATCAGTTCATCTTGGTAAATACTCGTTGCAAATCCAAGAATCATTGGATTGGTCGAAAAGAACACGTTCATACTGGTTTGAACGGTAAGTAGCATGATGAGAATCGTAATTATGCCCGGGTGACGGGTTGCGCGAGGTCGATGATCGTTTTTTTCGTGCGGTAGAAAGTATCTGAGCAGTTTGTTCATAATGTAGATAATTATACTATAGGGCTTTATCTTTGTCAACCAAACAGGGTGAGCAAATTGATTTGCCATTCAGGTGGGAGCGTTGAATTTAGGTATCCAAAAACGATCCAAGCTATGGACAGTAGGACGAGGCCAAGAATGGCGTCAGTAAGGCTTTCGCGACCGTTTTGGAGTTTTGACGGATCGCCGGTAGAAAACACCAGTTGTATGGAGCCGATCGCAAATCGTACTAAGGCTAACAGAGAGGCAATGATAAGCGCCCAGGTCATGGTCCAGCTCATGGTAGAGGCAAAGTCCAAGCAGGAATCAAAGATTGCAATGTAGGTCTGGTTTGCCGGGCATTGAACGCCAATAACACTTCCGGTAAGGTTTTTCCAAAATCCTTGTGGATTTGTAGGGGTGGGGGGTAGCGGAGTTGGTGCGCCTACAATAGCCATTCCTCCCCCATTCATAAGACAGTTTTGATCTGTCGTACTTCCACAATAAACATTGGGACAAAACCCGTTTGGAGGGATAACACCAATCTCACAACAGGTTCCTGCGGTCATACAGGCTACTGCAGGCGTTGGGGTTGGGGTAGGAGTAGCTCCAGCAATGGTAAACTGTCTTGCCTGTGAACACTTGGAATAACCTAAAGAGCCCGAGCTATCAAAGGTGTTAATAGGGTAAATAAATAGTTCGTGGGGGCCTGGTGTTAGGTCACCTGCTGGAATTACTCCCTCTCCATTGCCAGAACGGTATAAAGTAATATCATACGTATATCCTGGATCATCTGGGCCGTTATAATCTATAAATAGACAGAACGTTGCAGGGTTTGCCTGTAAAGAATTTGTACGGCAATCGGCAGGTGAGCAGATAACGCTTACAATTTGGTTCCCTGATAGGTCGAGGGCGGGGGCTACGATAATAGTTGCAGCGGCATAGCCTGGATCTGGGCTGCACGTATCGATGTTACTGATAACTGAACATCCTGCTGCTATGGCTGACGAGGGTAGTAAAAGTCCCAAGAACATAGGGAAAATCAAAAGGAGCAGTTTATAGCACATAGATGACTTTATAGTAAGACATCTACGCTCGTTGAGCAATGTGTGGTTTAGATCGCGTTCTTGCGGTGAGTTATCCGAAAAGGGTGAGCAAATTGATTTGCCATTCAGGTGGGAGCGTTGAATTTAGGTATCCAA
>CAYZXG010000078.1:0-5512 GCA_964482365.1 uncultured Candidatus Saccharibacteria bacterium
TGAAGAAGAAACTACTCTTGGTAACATACTTGCCCAAAAAGAAGCGGAGCTGCAAACTCTCAAACAAAAAACTGCAGCACAAAAAAAACAGCTTGAGACTCTTACCAATGCTTCACGAGTATCACATGCGACCGTCAAGAATTTAAAACAACAACTTGGTAACATAGAAGAAAGGCCAGAAACAAAACAAACCATGGACGATCTGAAACAACAGATAACTCAAAAAGAACAAGAATCGCAAGACTTGGCTCAGCAAGCAAGTGTTCTGGCTAATGACGTTGGTGCTGAACAACGCCTTGAGGAAGAGATTACCGCGTATCGAACGCAAGTCCGTGAACTTAAACAACAGCAAGAACGTCTTCAAACACTCGTATTACGCGAAGAAAAACAACTCCGTTCTCTGGTGGGTCGATTAAAAGAACAGACACAAGAAAACGAGTCAAAAGAAGGAAAAATTCTTGAACTCCAAAAGTTACTGGACGAGACAATGAATGAAGCGTTCACGCAACCAAAGGCGGTCGAAAACTTTGTCCCTGCAGGTGGAAATGCTCCAAACAAAGTACTGCCGTTAAGCCAAGAACCCAACGCCATAAACGGTATCGTAAAAGACAGCGAGAATAAACTTATAGCGACAGCGGTAGTAATCGTAAAAGATGTAGCAGGTCACAACTTACGAGCATTGCAATCAAATCAGCTCGGACAATTTGTTCTCACAACACCGCTCCAAAATGGAACCTACTATATAGAGGCCACAAAATCGGGGCTCTCGTTCCCGGTAGTCGAAGTTCAGCTCACCGGAAAACCAGTTGCCCCTGTGGTACTAACTGCCGATGAGCTTACTACCTAAAACACAAGACCATCTGGATATTGAAGACATTAAAGACGATGTTCTTATTCTAACCGGGGGACGGTTTCGATTGGTGGTCGAAACAACCGCAGTAAACTTTGACTTATTATCAGAGGACGAGCAAAACGCCTCAATTTTTGCATACGCCAATCTTGTAAACTCATTAGATTACGCTATCCAAATTCTTGTTCGAACACGTCAGGTCGATATCACTACCTACCTTCACTTTTTACGTGGCCAATTGAGAGACCAACCTTCTGCAGTAATGAAAGAACAATTGTCGGATTATATTGACTTTGTTGAACAACTTGTGCTGAAAAACACTGTACTTCAAAAACGCTTTTATGTATCCATTCCCTACTCAAACACATCTGCCGTTCAAAAAAACATGCTGGACGATTTTGCAGCAATGCTTCCTTTTTCAAAATCAAAACCAAAAAGTAAAACGTTCTCTGAAGATATTCTTGCCAAAGCACGTACATCAATGTTTCGCAGAGTTGATGACCTTAAGTGGCAGTTTAGACGACTAGGTATTCAAATCCGGATACTCACTACCGAGGAACTAATTAGACTTTTTTATGAAATTTATAATCCTGAGGCTGGAGAAAATAACGGCATTACGCAAGACCCCTTTGGGTACACAACACCAATTGTGCACTCAACGCTTAGCAACGAAATGTCAGAACGCAAGGAAGAAGCAAAAAAAGAAGAATCAAAGGCAACAACACAAAATGACACAAGTGAACAACAAGAAAACAAGTCAAACAAAGAGTCTCGTTCTGTAAAACAACAAGACGAGATGGTACATACGTCACCAGACACCGGTAAAAATGGATAACGAGAAAAAACAACAACCAGATAAAAAAATAAAAGGGACGCCTAATAAAACGGCGACGCTCGATACGGTAAAACAAGCAGAGGCGTTTGCGCAAGGTGTTATTAGCATTAAAGATATTATTTCACCGAGTGGAATTGAGATTGATTTTAACGATATTCGCATTGGATCGACGTACTACCGCACGTATTTTATTGCGGGATATCCGCGTGAAGTCGGGCCTAACTGGCTCTCCCCTATTATTAACTTTCCACACGCACTTGATATTTCAATGTTCTACTATCCGATTGACGCACGGGAAGTTCTGGGAAACCTACGAAGGAAGATTACCGAGATGCAAACAGAGCTTAATATCGAATACAAAGAAGGAAAAATTCTTGACCCTGAAGTTCAGCTTTCTTTGCAAGACGCAAAAGGTCTTCAACAAGAACTCGTTGCCGAAGAAGAACGTTTTTTTCAATTTGCGTTGTACGTAACAATCCCGGCACATGATAAAAAAGAACTTGAAACAGTTTCAAAACAAATCGAGAGTGTTCTTGCCGGAATATTGCTACTTGGTAGAAAAGCCACCCTTCAGATGGAAAACGGCTTTAAATCAACGCTTCCTATCCACGACGACCAACTCAAGGTGTACCGAAACATGGATACCACATCGATCGCAACCACGTTTCCCTTTACCTCAAGTAGTCTAACCTCCGACACTGGACTTATGTATGGAATCAACGAACACAACGGAAGTCTTATTGTATTTGATCGATTTAAAATGGAAAATGCTAACTCGGTGATCTTTGGAAAATCCGGTTCTGGTAAAAGTTACGCGGTTAAACTTGAAGCAGTACGTTCACTTTTGTTAGGGACAGAAGTGTTAGTCATCGATCCCGAAAACGAGTTTAGAACGTTGTGTGAAGTTATTGGTGGCCAATATATAACCTACGACTTTAGTTCCAAAAACCGTATAAACCCATTTGACCTTTCTCAGATTTATGAAGAAGGCGAGGATCAACTTGAGCTAAAAATATTAGTGCTTCACTCACTTATGAAAGTAATGCTTGGTGGAACAACAACACCTATGCAAGAGGCAATTATCGACCGTGCACTTCTGGAAACGTTCCAACTAAAAGGAATCACGTCAGATCCGCGTACGCAAAAAAAGGAACCGCCGCTCATGGAAGATTTTTACAAAGTTCTTTTAGGTATGGAAGATACTGAGGCGGGAAACGTTGCCATTCAACTCGAAAAATATGTGCGCGGTAGTGCACGCGGCCTGTTTGACCAACCAACTAACGTTGACATTAAAAGCACCTTTACCGTTTTTGGTATTCGTGACCTTGAGGAATCGATTCGACCTATCGGTATGTTTTTAGTTCTTGATTATATTTGGACACGAATTAGACGTGATCGCAGAAAACGACTTTTGTTTATTGATGAAGCGTGGATTTTAATGAAGCACGATGATTCGGCGGCGTTTTTACAATCAATCGCAAAACGTGCACGAAAATATTATTTGGGGATGACCACTATCGCTCAGGATGTCGAAGATTTTTTAGCAAGCGAACGAGGAAAATCCATTATCACTAACAGTTCAATTCAAACGCTCATGAAACAATCTGCATCTTCCATCGATAAACTTGCCGAAGTATTCTTTTTATCAGAAGGTGAAAAAAACCTGTTATTGTCGGCAAACGTAGGCGAGGGATTATTCTTTGCCGGCGAGTCTCACGTTGCCATGCAAGTTGTTGCAAGTATGCATGAGCACGAACTTATTACCACAAATCCTGCAGAACTTGAGATGATGGAAAAACTTAAGGAGCAAACGTCGGGCGATGAAAAACTTGAAAACATCCGAAAACGCGGAGCTGTTGCAACCGATGAAACCAAAGAAGCAGAACTGATTAGTGACACCACCGAGCAAGAATTCGCAACTGATAACGAAGAAGAATAGCTGTTAAATCAAAAACTACCCAAGAGTTTTTTTAACTACCTCACTTACAAGATTTCCGTCTGCTTTGCCTTTTACCGTGAGCATAACTTGCTTCATTACACTTCCAAAATCAGGAGCATCCATTGCGGCCACAACTTCCGAAACAATTTTTTCAAGTTCCTCTGGTGACATTTGCTGCGGAAGATATTTTTTGATTATCAAAATTTCAAACTGTTCTTTTTCAACCCTTTGAACCTCCCCCGCTTTTTCATACAATGCGGTTGCCTCGTTTCTGCGTTTCACTTCTTTAGTAAGAATCGCAATTTCATCATCCTCACCAAACTCTGTGGCATTTGTCTTTGCTGCGATTATCCCCATCTGCATTTCAGACGCCAACACCCTTAAAAATGAAGCCTTCTGCTTATATCCTGCTTTCAGTGCGGTTATCACATCTTCTTTTATTTTCTCGTAGATCATAGGGTAATTATACCTCACCACAGAGCTTAAATATTTTTCAGTTGATTTGTGGTGATATTTTTGTACAATCACCGATATGAACGACCAACTACACGAATACCAAAAAGAGATCATCAAAAAATTAAGTTTTACTCCTACGCTTCGATTTAACGATCTGCTCATTGAAGAAATTTCAAGCGAACACATGAATTATCATTTAAAGCAACTGATTGAACTTAATCTTGTCACAAAAACTGACTCAGGATATTCACTCACCGACAAAGGTAAAGACTTTTCAAATTTATTGGACGATGAAATGGATATGCTCGAAAAGCAACCCAAATGTTCGGTAATCGTAAACGGCGTGCGAAAAAACCCACACAGTGAAATCGAATATCTCCTTAACCGAAGACTCAAACAACCATACTTCGGTAAAGTTGGACGCATTTCTGGCAAGGTTCGTTTTGGTGAAAAACTTGTTAATGCAGCAAAACGGGAGCTTTTTGAAGAAACGGGATTAACCGCAAAATTTTGGCAACTCGAAAAGATGTATCGGAAAATGCGGACGAGGAATGATCAAACACCCGTTCAAGATGTTTTCTTCTATATATTTTTCGCACGTGATTTTGAAGGAACCTTGATTGAAAAAACGCGATATCAAGAAAACATCTGGGTAACTAAACATAATCTTTTCCATTCAGATGAATTCGATCCCTACGATGACCTAGATCTTGATGAACGAGATGCGCCACAAGACTTTAAGCTGGTAGAAGCATTTGGAGACGCTGAAGGTTATTAACTGTACACAATAACGTATAATCATCTCGTTCATAGTCAATTTATTGTACCTATCACAAAAAGGAGCATGTTATGTGCCAAACAGATGCTAAAAGACCGGAAGTTGTCGATTACAAACTCATTCTCGCACCTCAGGGGTACGTTTGCTCAAAGTGCCGGCAAACTGACATCAAGCTATGGAGGCCTAACGACGACCAGATTTCCCTCACAATGTACTGTGCCACTTGCGCATCGGAGATAGTGGGCAATGATCCTCTCCGCCGAATAAACGGAAATGGACACCACTTCGATGGCCTTGCCGGTATGGCGGGAATGTTTGTAGATACCATTGGGGAAATGCACCCAGCGTATCCTGTAAACACAGGAAATACACTGAGTCTCTATAGGTTCGACGCACCAGAACAAGCACGCCAATGGTGGTCCCTGTTACCAATACTACCCCTCGGATCACAAGTCCCCCGATAGAAATCCTCAGTAAAAGAACACCAACTCCCCTAGTTTGGAAACACCAAGCTAGGGGAAATTTTTTCTTGACAAAAGGAACCAGCGATTCCCGCATATTTCTCTCATAATTCTCGCAGATATGTACGGGAAAAGTTGCGGTCATTAATGACCCACCCCCAAGAAATTTGCCCTTTACTACCGCATCAGCCGT
>CAYZXG010000079.1:0-5408 GCA_964482365.1 uncultured Candidatus Saccharibacteria bacterium
ATCCCCGCAAAAAATGTTGATATGATAAATATAAATCCGATTTCCATATTATTTTTTGTTTAGAATTGCAGAAAATTTTCCCGTGATGAAAACAGAAAGCGGAAGGAGTAATGTCATCTGAATGATCGGTGAAAGCCCGACCTTCAGATACGGGATGAGAGGCATAGAGTCGGCATAAGCCCATCTGCCAAATAGTAAGGCCCGCCATTCGATACCTACCGCTATAAAGAATCCAATGATTGCAAGAACAGCAATATCCTTTTTATTCAGTGAGGCAATCCAATTCAAATCATTTTTTAGCAAAGCAACAAGAACATAGACAAACAAAGTAATGGCGACATCACCTACGGTGCCGACAAGGCACGCAGAAAAGTGCTGAGAGAAAGACGCGTATCCTTGGAATAAGGGTGCCTGTGCATTTTCCCAGATGACATGCAGAATAAATGCGGTGAGGGATAAATAAATGATTTGTTTTCCTGTTCTCATGATTGTTTAGAAGATTTCACAAACTCCTGAAGTGCTTCTCTTTGTATATCATCAAGGTGCATTGAAGGACGCTTGGATTTAATGAAGGCCTCGGCTTCTTCGGCGTTTTTCCCCTTGCGGATAAGGTAAGCCGCGACAAGTGTGGGCGCTCTTCCGTGTCCGTTCTTGCAGTGTACATAGACCTTTTTGCCCATTACCACGAGCTTCTCAAGAACCGAAACACCGAATTCCAGCTGATCACGCTTCGGCACCGTATGATCTTTAACAGGAATCCATACATAGAAATCTACACCGAATGGCGCATCAAGCCGGTCTTCCTCCAGCGAAATATCAGCTGTGATACCTTCAACCTTTAATTTCTCATCAAAATGAATCTGACAGCATTGATTGGTGCCGATATAGATACCATCGGTGATGTGATCATATTCGAATATTGGTATTTTGGGATGTGGATTATTCATTTCATTAAATTACTTATTATTCAACAATAGGAGAGATTACTTCACCAAATATTTTTGACGCTTTCTCCGCATACGCCGCAATATTGTCCTTAAAATACGGTGGGTAGTGTTTTTGGATTTGCGCGACAAGGTAATAACCTATAGCCATCATCGCCGCGTAGCCGGCGTTCTCTGGAAGTGGTATATGCAATCTGTTTTTCGGTTCACCCCACAGTATATTTTCATCACCAAAGCTAATAAACAATTCATTGGCTGGCACTACAGTTACGGCGTGCTTCATATATTCGCTTGTCTCCACATCACGTGCAATTTTCCTACCAAACAATTCAATAAATTTTACCTGGAGCATTCTGATGATGCCGGAAAATCGTGGTGGCACGATAAGAAAATATTTATCATATTTTGAAAAATCTGGCATCTCAAGTGTATCAATTTGTTCTCGAATAAAATTCTGAATATGGAGCGCGTCCTCGTGTGTTTTTCCAAGAATCATACCCATATATGTAGATGTGTTATAAGTATACGGTTCTCTATTTTTAGGAAATACAAATACTTGATCCTGTTCAATAAACTTTATTGCTTCTGCTTGTGGGTTGTTTGTTATGAGTACCACATGTTTATTAAGACTTTTTGCATATTTAGCAATAATAGGCGCATGTTTCCCACCGGAAGCCGAGATTATTACAACACTGTCGATGCTTTTAATATGTTCAAGTTTTTGCTCATAGTTACTTTCGGAAGCAAATACCGCATCTTTATTTTCAAAGATAATTCTGCCAGTCGCCTCAGCATTGCCAGACCCGACGACAAGCGGATGTTTATACGTATCTAACTGCAATTTCGGTAGTTTTTCTTTTTGAAACAGTTCAAGTGCCCCCAAGACTGCCACATCAAGATTGGGGATATTTTTGAGATCAAACGTGTCAAGTATGTGAATGTTTTTGTAATTCATGGAATGACTTATCTTTTACTTTTAGCATCGTGCCCACCAAATTGGTGACGCAAGGCGGAAACAACCTGACCCGTATACGATGGATTATCTTGTGATTGTTTGCGGAATTCAAGCGCGCCTTCAATAATTGCTGCGGGTACTCCAAGTTCGCGAGCGACATCAACAGTCCATTGCCCTTCGCCGCTATGCGACACCTTTCCGGAACAACATTCGTCAGTTTTGAGCTCGTCACCGAATTTTTTGTATGCGTCGGCAAGCCAACCGACAAGACGAGAAGTAATTACCGAACCATGGTTATAAATATCTGCGATTGCGTGCAAATCAGGAGAGAAAGGTGATTTTTTTATAATTTCAAATCCTTCACCAATCGCTTGCATCATGCCGTACTCAATACCATTGTGAACCATTTTTACGAAGTGTCCGGCGCCTGACGCGCCCATGTAACCGAAGCCCTCCATGACAGCTATATCTTTAAAGAGATGCTCGTATTTCTCATATAGAGTCTTTTTACCACCGACCATAATACAGGCTCCATTTAGCGCACCTTCGGGTCCACCGGAAACTCCAACATCAAGAAAATGAATATTTTTTGAGGCCAGCTCTTTACCATGTCGAATTGATTCTTTATATGGAGAATTACCGCCATCTATTACAGTGTCGCCTTTATTTAGTAGTGGTGAAAGATCCTTTAAAACATCGTCTACGGCCTGGTGCGGCAGCATAAGCCAAATAGTTCGCGACTTCGGGAGTGTACCAACGAGCTCGCGCAGAGAATACGCGCCAGAAAGTCCCTCCGACTCAAGTTCTTTAGTTGCATCAGGAGTTCTATTAAATCCTACAACCCTCCATTTCTTTGAATGTAATCGCCGCGCGAGGTTGGCGCCCATTTTCCCTAATCCGATAATACCAATCTCGCCTTTGCTTCGTTTGTCTTCGTCATGCGCGGTATCCATCGGAACATTAAGTATGTTTGAGGTGGGAATGGTATCGGGAGTATAGGAAGCGAGGGGGGTAATCTCTCGTTTCCATCCGTCCACAATAGGATCGATAAATTTCCAAGATGCTTCCACTTCATCTGATGAAATAAATCGCGTTTGATCACCATCCATCGCGCTGTAGAGAATTTTTGCGTATTCTTCAACATACTGTATCTTCGTCTCTTTTTCATATAGAAAAAATGAAAAAACACGCTCTTCGATGGTTCGCTCAAACCCGGGTTTTTTCGTCCAAAAATGAATGACGATTTCGTCGTTTGGTTCAAGACGAAAGACAATGCGATTCGGCTCATGCGGTCCCACTTGGCAGAGAAGACACACCTGGGGGTGTTTAAGGGTAACCACTATTTCTTTACGCGCTTCAGACATCCGTTTTCCCGCCTCCATAAATATCGGAATCCCTTTCCATCGTGAGTGAACAAGTTCGGTTTTTAGTGCAAAAAAAGTTTCCGTTTCTGAATTCTGCCCAACTCCGTCAATGTTTTTATAACCCCGATATTGCGCTCGTGAAGTATTTTCTTGTAGGGTCTTGTCTGTCCATGGCGTAAGCATCTCTAAAATATTCGCCCGGCTTTTTTGAACAATGTCTGTTTTCATACCGATTGGATATTCCATCGCGATTGCCGAAAGCATGGATAAAAGATGATTCTGCCCCACATCGCGGAGCGTGCCAATGGAGTCATAAAAACTTCCGCGCGTCTCTACCCCGATTAATTCAAAAAGACGGATGTCAATTCGTTCGATCGTCGTATTGTCCCAGGTATTTTCAAAAAGATTATTAGAGAATCGAAAGTTCTCAATCCCTTGGATGATTTCTTTAAAAAGATAGTGATCGATACGATAGATTTGCTCCTCTTTAAAATATGAAGATAGAAGCGATTGAAGCTCTTTGGCAGTTGCAAGGTTTACACCGAACGGTTTTTCAATCAATAAGCGGCTCCATCCCAAGTCACCGCCACAGGGTAGATTAAGTTTTACTGACGCCAGATTTTTGAAAATTTGCCCATATGATGATGGAGGAGTTGCGAGATAAAAGAGTTTATTCGCGCACACACCCCATGAATGCTCTAGTTCATCTATATGATCGCTTAGCGTGTGATATGCCGCCTCATCTTCAAATGTCCCCATGTGATATGAAAAAAACGTAAAAAAATGAGAAAGTTCTTCTTCTTTTATTTCTTTTTCGTTATGCTCCGTGACGGCATCTCTGATTAACTTCTGAAATTCCGTATTGGAAAGCGCGCGGCGCGCAAAACCGACAACCGACAGACGGTCAGGTAAAAGTTTATGTTGGAAAAGATGCCAGAGAGAGGGAATGATTTTCTTTGCCGCCAAATCTCCCGTTACACCCATAATGACAAAAATTGAAGGAGTATTATGTTGTATGTTTGTTTTTGTCATAATTTCTTTTCTGCTCCATTTTCTGCATGGCTGATGATGTCTAAGTTACAGCTCTTATGCTCCTTGCACCATGCCTCGCATTTTTTCATCCAATCTTCTTCCTTATAGGCCAACCCGCACTCAGAGCAGACATATTGGGGATTTTTTACTGGTTTTGTATCAGATGTTTCCATAGAGTTTATTGTTTGTTTAGTAATTTTTCGACCTGATCTTTCATTTCTTCAAAGGTCATCGGTCCGCGCTTGTGGAATACAATCGCGCCATCTCCGTCAATAAAAACAGTCTCCGGCATTGAGAATCCACCGATCGTTTTGTAGAAGTCGTCTTTTCTGTCCATAAGAAAAATCATGTCTTCGGAAATGCCAAGTCCGTCGGTAAACCCCTGAACCTTTTCAAGCGATTCCGCCCGATCAATGGCAATCACCGCAATTTCATCAGGAAAGGCCTTCTGCAGTGCGGCAAAATCCGAGAGTTCCTTTACGCAAAACGGACACCAGACCGCCCAGCTATTTACCACGAGCATTTTACCGCTCCAATCTCCGAGAGATTTAGTATTGCCGGCGTAATCGGCAAGAGTGATTTGAGATAATCTGTCCAAATCACTCGCGCTATTTTCCACTCCGGTATCTTTCGTCAAACCGAATATCACAGCAAGCAAAACGCCGCCGATAACAAGAACTGAAAGTATTCCTTTTGTGATATTTGATTTTGTCATACTGACTAGGTGATCAGCCCGACTACTTGAAAAACATATCCTGCAATGATTAATGCCACACCGATAATACCGACCGCTCTCTCCGTCTTCATTTCTTTCAGCACCCGCGAGTCAATATGGTGCTCCGTGCGCACCCGATTGTGTACTCGAAGGACAGTGTAGGCAATTAAAACAGTACCGATGACATCAAGAGTAATTCCTGTGATTAAGACGGTTGCCATAAAACTTTATTCATTACATTTTCTCTTCTAGCATCACCTTATTTTCTTTAATCATCTTTGCGTAGCGATAGAGATTTCTCGCCATAGTACCAACCATCATGTTTGTCGCCATATTCTTCCTCCGTTTTTCAGCATCTTGATCCATAGGAGGCCCTGCTTCGCCAACCCAATACGCTG
>CAYZXG010000080.1:0-5332 GCA_964482365.1 uncultured Candidatus Saccharibacteria bacterium
CAAAGTCTTAAAGACGTTGTAGGGCAAGAACACTTAATTGGCGCTGGCAAGCCACTTCGAATTCTCATAGAATCCGACTCTATTCCCTCCATGATTTTATGGGGCCCACCCGGAACCGGCAAAACCACGCTCGCACGCATTATTGCAAACGAAACCAAATCTCACTTTGTGTCACTTTCTGCAACCGACAGCGGCGTTAAAGATATAAAACAAATCGCCGATGACGCAAAAAAACGCGTGCAAAGTGTGAGCTCGCTATTTTCAAACAATGAACCGAATGCTCCCGCACCACGAACCATTCTATTCATTGATGAAATCCACCGCTTTAACAAATCCCAACAAGATAGACTTTTGCCTCTTGTTGAAAACGGAACCATAACCTTAATCGGTGCAACCACCGAAAACCCAAGTTTTGAGATTATTTCTCCCCTTTTATCCCGCTCTCGCGTGTTTGTGTTAAAAAGTCTAGAAACACAGCATATTTCACACATCATCGAATCTACCGTTAAAACCATTAATGCAACCACAACTCCCCCCATTGAAATACGTAAGGAGGCAACCCAACTTTTATCACACATAGCAAACGGTGACGCACGCTCAGCTCTTAACATTTTGGACGTTTCCATTGATCTTTTACATGCACAAAAACCCAATGATACAGAAGTACTCACCATTACACCGGAACTCATTACAAATGCAACCCAAACCAAAACGCTTCGTTACGACAAAACAGGCGATGAACACTTTAACATCATCTCGGCATTCATTAAATCAATGCGCGCAGGTAACGCGGATTCTGCCATATACTACTCAACCCGTATGCTTGAAGCGGGAGAAGATCCCAAATTTATCGCCAGACGTATGGTTGTTTTTGCGAGTGAAGATATTGGTCTTGCCAACCCCACCGCCTTGGTTGTTGCTAACGCAGTTTTTGAAGCGTGCACAACCGTTGGGTATCCAGAATGCGCGATCAATATTTCGCATGGTGTAGCTTATTTATCACAATGCAAAAAAGATAGATCAGCCTACGACGCATTACAAAAAGCCAGAGAAGATGTTGCAACGTTTGGGGATCTACCTATTCCTTTTCATCTACGAAATGCTCCAACAAAACTTATGCGGGATCTTGATTATGGCAAAGGGTACAATATGTATAACCCCACCGAATCACTTCTGCCCAAAGAAATCGCCGATCATACATACTTCACAAAAAAAGAGCCCGGAAACGATAAAACGTAACCAGACTCTTTGTTATTCTCAGCGCTTGATCACAAAATCCACCCGACAGGTCGTAGCCACACGCACACGATTTTCCCATCTACGAGAAAAACGTTTACTGTCTGACCCTCTTGTTGGATACAAGAGAACCCCGGGCAATTTTCACCGATTGTTATCAATCGCCCCTTTTGTATAAGGACATCCGCAACAAAATCCTCGTCCTCGAGACGAACTGTCTTGACCACAGCCACACATTGTAAATCTAACGGAACTCGTGACACCGAAACCACAAACCCAGACCCCCCTTCTTGGGTAACCTGAACGAGTCCACCCACTCCAGCATCCTTAAGTACAAACACTGGATCGTCTCGGCGAAGAACATGTCTATGAGTTTTCTCACCAACAACTTTCACATGCCCTGAAAAACCAGGAACAGCAGAGAGTGACGCGACCACTGCATATGCCATCAAATTTTCTCCTCTTTATTGTGAATGAACCTAAATGGCCGGTACCCAGATGCAAACTACTTCACCGTCTTTGATTAACACTCTAACTATATCGGGAGTGCTAGCACTCACCCGCATCACACCCAAACAGATGGGAGGAATGTCAATAAGCTCAAAGGGTGTCGTTTGAACACCACGGGCAAAAACGCCTTCCCGAGGACTCGACCAGTCGGTTACAAGGACTTCCACGATTTCACCTTCAACCGGTACAATGCGCTTTACCTTGGCGCATTCGTCGAATTCAATTTTAACAATATCGCCAACATTACTGGCTGGCAGTACTTGATCCGGATCTTGGTAAGCGAGAACAGGAATCTCGTTACCATATTCAACTGTCCTTAGCCACCACAAGCGAACTGGTTTTTCCCAAAAGTCAACTAGCTCTCCATATAGCATGCGATTACTCATTGTGCTAACTCCTTTCTCTTGAATTGAAAAAGCATTGCGCTAAATGGCCTAAACTTAACGTGCGAGACCATATTGTACAAGAGTTAGCTTATAATGTATACTTTTATTGATGCTCAAGTTTATTTACACCGTTTTTGTTGGAATTCTCATTGCCGTATTTATTGGTTTGGGAATTGACGCATTTTACCCTGGCCCCACCATGCCCGAATATCCAGAATCAAAGTTCTACTATGAACCACAAAAAGAAAACCCTAGCGATGAGGAACTTGCCTTAATGGAAGAAGAGCAAAATCAATACACCGCTATGTTCGAAACATACTCCGAACAATTAAAAACATACAATCGCGACGTTTCTATTATTGCTTTGATTGGCGCAATCATTGTTCTTACAGCAAGCATTTTACTTGAAAAACAACTTAAACTTATTGCCGACGGACTTATTCTCGGGGGTGTTCTTACCTTAACCTACAGCATTATTCGAGGATTTAATGCAGGAGACCAGATGTTTAGATTTGTAATGGTAACTATTGGACTCGCCATTGCAATTCTTCTTGGGTATCTTAAGTTTTTAAAGCCAGAAAAACAAACACTCGATTCATAGAAAAATCACCGGTTGCTATTTTTTCACTCAGCTTTGTGCGCTAACCGATATGCTGAAATTACCCCAAGAATATTTTCTATCGCTTGATCCATTGATTCAACTCCACGCATAATCCCACCGGAAGCCATGCTATGACCGCCACCGCCAAACGAAGACGCAATGTCCGAAACGTTATACAAAGGATTTCGCGATCGAAAACTTATCGAATATATCCCTTGCTCGTTACTTTTTTCTTTGATTAAAAATGCCACATCTATGCCATCAATCCGTTTTAACTCATCAGCTGGCGAAAGGTTTGTGCTAAATGATGGATCAACACCTTGTTTTTTCATGTCAGAAAGTAAAACATACGAATACGCAACTTTTTGTTCATAATCCACCGTCAAATGCTCGTATACAATTTTATTCAGTTTCACTAGATCGATTGGCACACTCCACGTTAGATTGCGAACAATATCAAACATTTCAAGACCCGCAGTTTTTAGCAAATCAGATGCGGTCTCTAAATCTTTTGGACGAACACCACTAATGGTAAAAACCTGGGTATCATCAAGTATTCCCAACAGTAAAAGTTGCGCCATGTGTTTGTCAATAACAATTGCTGCTTCAGAAAAAATTTCGTACAAAAGAGAACACGTTGACGGTACATCACGTACAATATTTAGCGATCCAAAGCAAGGATTGCTAGCCATGTGGTGGTCGATGTTTATGGTTGGTATGTTTTCAGGGATCTCAAATTTGGAAAAATTCGCTGGTTTTAACTTTTCGGCACTGTCTAAAAATAACACTACGTCATGTTTTGAAAAATCGATCTCTGTCGGACTTTTTTCGACCTCAATATCAGTAGGATCAACGTACGCCAAAAGTATCTTGGTAAAATATTCCGGGATAGTCGAAAGATACGTTAACCGAAGCGAAATATTGTAATCCCGAAGCAACATATGACGCATCGTAAGCGCCGAACAAAATGCATCAAAATCGAGCCGATCATCAATCATGCAAATGGGGCTTTTGGGACGCTTTAAGGCATCAAATACCTGCGATGGTGTGTTTTGTGATGGAATATAACTCATGGCGACCTAGAAATCATACCATGGGGATCCGGAATCCGGAATTCGTAAACAGTAATCCGTGATTCGTGATTCGTAAATAGTAACAAGGGATTCGAAAACGAAAATGCGTTACCAGTTACGATTTACCAATTACGATTTACAATTTACCAATTACGATTTACCAATTACGATTTACGAAAATACTAAAACGAGCGGACATCATCAATCGTAAATACCGGTCCTGCAGGCTTTTCTTCTTGTTTCTCTTCTACTACCGGTGCCGATTTGTAAAGTTTTACCATGTTGTGAGAAAGCTCCTCTAAACCAATGCGAGAAACTGCAGAAATAAACAAAACGTTATCAATCCCAATCTGTGAAAACTGTTTTTTTATATCATCAACGCGCGCAAAAACCTCAGGCACATCCATCTTTGTAACAACCACCAATTCACTTTTTTCGAGCAATTTTTGTGAATACGCCTCAAGCTCATGGCGAATAGTGCGATACGAAGCGATAGGATCGTCATACATAGGATCAATCAGGTGAACTAATACTTTAGTTCGTTCAACGTGACGCAAAAATTCATCACCAAGACCTTTTCCTTCGGACGCACCCTCAATAAGCCCCGGAATATCCGCCAAAACATAGTGATCGTTGTAATAATCCATAACGCCCAGATTTGGTGCAAGCGTGGTAAACGGATACGCTGCAATGTCTGGTTTTGCCTTGGTCAACACAGAAAGCAGTGTGCTTTTACCCGCATTAGGGAGCCCAATAAGCCCAATATCCGCAACGGTTTTTAGCTCAAACACCACGGTGAATTCGTCGCCTTTTGTTCCATATTCAAACTCCATCGGTGTTTGATTTGTTGACGATTTATACGTCGTATTACCGCGTCCACCTTTACCTGCACGCGCCAAAAGAAAAGTCTGTCCATCGGTTGTAAGATCTGTAATTTTTTCAAGATGTGGCGAACTTTCTATTGATTCTGCCGTAAACGTGCTTCCATCATCTTCAATCGCAACCTCCCCTTCCTCATCCTCCGGCGACTCTCCATTATCGGAAACCAACAGTTCCGGCTGTTTTTGCTCCTGGGGTAATCCAACAACGCGATACACAATCGTTCCAACGGGAACTTCTACAATACTATCCTCCCCCAATTTCCCCGTTCGTTTTTGGCTGGTACCATCTCCACCACGCTCGGCTTTTATGTAATGTCGGTGCGTAAAATCGTAGAGCGTATGAAGTTTTGAACTTGCTTTTAGATAGATGCTTCCTCCATCGCCGCCGTTTCCGCCGTCAGGGCCACCTTTGGGAATATATTTTTCACGCCTAAACGAAAGGCATCCATTGCCCCCGTCGCCGGCTTTAACTTGTAGTTGCGCAGTATCAACAAAATGCTTCATGCCACCATTATAGCGCACAACTGTCTAATTTGACTTTAACAAAAGCAAAAGACCGAAAAATTCCTAAAGCTCAAACCATATACAACATTTGTATTACAATTTATAAAGAATGTCTCCTGAAAAAATCAACCGTCGACTTTC
>CAYZXG010000081.1:0-5230 GCA_964482365.1 uncultured Candidatus Saccharibacteria bacterium
TCACTGAATACTTGAAACTATGTTATTTTAGTCCGAAAGAGAAGCCATAGGCATTGCACAAATGCCTATGGCTAATTTGGTTGAAAAACCTCTTTTACCTATTCATCATCCTCTGTAACAATGAACCCGTTGCCGTCACACACTGAGCAAGCGACGATATTGCCCTCATCGTCGACTTCTTTTCCCGATCCACCGCATTCCGGACAAATCTCGTGACTCATCGCTATAAGTCTCCTTCTATGGGCAGGAATATCCACACACAATGTACGCTAATACTTTAGTAATGTATCACACAATAGCAAAATATATCGCATACAGCTGAATTCACCTAAACATCGAATGTTTAGTTTTGCTTTGTGGCAGAATAAACGCACTAATTGTCTACAGAATTTCACGTACTATTGGTTTGCTCCACATAGTTTTCTGCAGAAAAGGAGTTAAACACCCTTCTGTACCAACAAAGTCAACACTGGAGGTGGTTACCTATTACAGATATGTGAATGGTGAGTCCCTGGTGGCAGACAGTTACTTTTGTCAAGCATACCAAGCATTGTTTGAGTATATTGACTTGAAAGTTCAGCCACTGGTAGTTGAATAAAGAAAGTGGCGGAGAGTGAACTACATTCTCCGCTATTTATTACCCCGAAAGTTGTAGAACCGTTCTTTCCAATTCTCATTCGTTATGCCAATATCCCAGGAATCTTTGCCCATTTTGTATATAACCATACCTGACGGTTGGTATATGCTAATACTTCCATGCGTGGGATCCACAAAATATCCAGAGCCTTGGATAGTCACTTTAGCTTCAACATGCCCGATAATGTTTTCATCGTTACCCTTAAGCCAGTTTTTTTCGAGGAGTTCAACGTATTCTGCAGTAAAACCCAATGAACGTGCCAGGACAAGAAATGCGAGAGTGTAATCTGTACATCCTGTGGCATACCCATCTTTAAGTATCTGTTCAGCGGTACGGTTTCTAAAAACGTCAGTTTTATTATCTACACGTTGTGTAAGATTGTTATTAAGATACGCGATAATCTCAAATATCAGCACAAATGGATTCTCTGAAGAAAACTGGTTCGCTATTTCTTCAACAAAAGAAGTGATGTGTGTTTGATCGTGTAAATGTTTCTCCTCCACAATGGTCATATTGTAACACTGCAGTTATGAAAAGGTGTCACACAAACAAAAATATAGAATATATATTTACATGGCTCTGTAAAGGTTAATATTGAAGGTGGGGTCCCTGCAGAACGTTGATTTGAAACAAATTCTAGTGGATTTAGAACAGATAATCAAATTGATGACAAGCAAGGATAGATTAAATCTCAACTACTAGTAAATTAATCTGTTTCTAAGCTATCTTCAGTTTTCATTCGTTTTGGTTATACACTTTTCCAAGTGGAACTTACAATTCTCTGCACAAAGTCTGACATCAAATACTGCCCATAACAAAAGAGTCCTGATGACCATGGGCTCGTGAATTTCCAAGTTATCTTATAGTTTGGAATAATTCCGTACAATATAGTAAGATAACTTATATGGATCAATTAGTGAAATTCTCTGAAAATGTTGGTCATTCAATATTTGCTATTTCAAGTGCTCTTGCAACAAATACTGTTAAATCATTAAATGATCAAGAACATGATAGCTGGGGGATTGATGCGGGCAAATACGAGAAGTATCAAATATTAGTTCAATATTCTTTTCTCTTTACCTATTATTTAGATAAATTGCTTTACTTTTATACAAATTATGATGGAAATAAACGGAATCGTGTATCGGATATAGTGTTAACTAACCTAGCAACATTAACTGATGAAGTTTTGATAGATATTACATCTAAAGTAGCAGAGTATCCATACGATAAAATCTACAAAGAGTCATATATTTATTTTCTTGAAGACTTTTCAAATTATAAGTTTCCTTATGAAAATACTGGAGAGGACAAACCTGGAGGATTCCTTGAGGAAGATTCGGCCATAGGTCACTTCGCTAATTTATTATGGGGAATCTTGAAACACGATACGGATACTCCATTGGCTTTTAGCTTCACGATTTCTGTAATGTTTATGGCTGGAATAAAGGAATTAACTTTTACTAAACTGATTGATACGTACAAACAAATGGAGGATTGATAATAGTTTCTGGTCTTTTCAGAACGTTGATTTGAAACAGGGGTTCTTGAGGGTTTTACAAGTCTAATTCAGGTTATGGCTATAAATATGAACGATGCTACAATTTCTGCATGAATTCGCATAATCAAGGCACTGTAAAAATACTCCAGCCAAATGAGGTTCTTATGTCTCCCTCAAAAGTAATTCAACGTTTCGAGAATATACTTGAAAAATACGGGCGTGAGAAGGCGCTTAAATTAACTAGTTTTCAGAAAGCAAGAGAGTCCTGGATTGCTGCGGTCTTTATGCTACTTTTTTCTCAATGGACAAAAAAACAATATTGGCTTAGGGAGGATGAAGCACCTGATATTTATGCATATTCTTACAGAAACCCTGAAGAGTTGAACGAAATCGGAGTTACTAGAGAGGTACAACCAATTGAAATATTTGAGTATCCTCAAACATCAGAAATAAACTTCCCACGACCTTACGGTCGGGGTATTAATCTATTTCAAACAAAGTTTGCCCTAAATCTTTTTTACCTTGCTCCTCTATGTATTTTCTTATTTGCTTTTCATTTGCTCCAACCGTCGTCACAAAATATCCCTCCGACCACACCGAATCCGTCCCCCAATACACCTTCTTTACGAACGGGAATTTTTGCTTTATCTGTCGTGCCGTATTTGCCTTTATTATCCCTATTACTTTTCCCACCCCCATCGTTGGCGGAATTGACACTAACATGTGGATATGATCTTTATCATGATTTACTTCCTTCAACTTTATCTGCGGATAGTACTCTGTCACTTCCGCCATTCTTTTCCTCATGTACGCAAAAATCCCCTCCGTAAATATCTCTCGACGATATTTTGTGACTAATACTACGTGATATTCACAGTGGTAAACACAATGGGCTAGTCTAATTAGCTGCATCTTCTCCCTAAATTATAACTGATCTCAACCAAAAAATTTAGGGGCTCCTCCATCCCCATACGACCTTACGGTCGGGGATTTATCAGAGGAGTGTTAAATTTGACGAAACATATCATCAAGAAGCTTGATAACAAGGCATACCATTCTGAAACAATTGCAATTTGCTACATAATGCGACCAGGGGAGGCTATCAGGATAATTGATGAAATAAACCAACTCAGTAGTTTCACATCTTTAGTTAGAGAAATATGGCTTCTATTTAATCTCGAAGGTCAGTCTACTCATGAATATGTGATCTCAAGGGTATGGCTGAGGGGAGAAAGTTTCCCTAAAATGCAGGCAAATTTCCAAGGTGACATTGTTGAACTTTGTAAAACGTCCCAGCCCGAGTTTCTCAAAGAATCAAGAGGATTTGATAAAGAAGTGCAGGTAAGAGACTTAGGAGAGGTAGTTATTGTGCCTTTACCTGAAGATAAAGATTCAGCTTGATCAACTAGGTAATGATTTCATTAAAGTGTTTAGCCCATCCATGAAGTCTTTTACAACGATACCCCAATCGTGCGCGTAATCATCATTTAATCCATAGTAGTCACGAGCTGCCTTAATCTCTTTTCGTGTTACTCTTCCACCATCAGCTTGAATCTCATATTCTTCATGCAGGGGATACTGTTTTCTTAATTGTTTGATCAACCTAAGTGGTTTTACTAGTTCTGCTGCATGTACATCTTCCACCTTTGACACTAACCATTTTTCGAACGCATTTAGACTTGGTGTATCTTTTTTCTCCAAACTTAATCTTACATTGATATGGTCAACGAATACTGACAATATACTAATTCTGTATAAGAAATTTGCATGATCTTTGGGCGGAGTACCTAAGTCTTGTTGTGCTCGACTATCCTCAAATGCATCTTCAAATGACCTAAAGAATGCATGGCCGAATGTATTAGTAAAGAAACTGTCCAGCTCTTCTTTAATTGGGAAAAGGTCCTTACCAAATTGGTTAACAAAATTGGAATCGGCTCCGTCTTTAGAAAAAGCAGCGATTCCATTATTAAATATAAGTGATTCGGTTTCTTTAATTGTCGCTCCAGAATTATAACTATCAAACCAGAAACCCTTGTTCGGTGGGGTAGACGCGGTCCCTCTGACTTGAAATATAGTCTGTAATAGCCTTTCAGCTGCTAGTTTTGACTCTTCGCCCCAGATTGCAAGTACAGTTCCGCTTATTGATATTGGGATAAGGTAATCTGTTTCCCCTGGACCGATTATATTTGCGAGATAATCATCTCGGTCGCCAATCTTAGGTTTTAAAGTTAGTTCAATTTTAGGTTTACCAATCCATGGCATATTACTAATGATTATATATGTTTGTTATGTTGTAGCTTTTGGGAATGTGTTTTGTTGCATAAATGTGAAATTGTTACGGATTTGTCATTGAACCCGCTAAACATCGAATGTTTAGTTTGCCTTTGTAGCAACATCAAACCACATTTCACTTACAGGAATTTCAAATTACGTATTGGTTTTTGAGTTTCTGAAACAAGTACGGAGACCTTCAAGGTCTCACTGCTTTTCCCATATAAGTCACATTCCTTTCTTGTTCATGAAAGGTACTATCTGGGGTCCCTGAGGTCGCTTAATTTGAAACATTTAGTAAATGAATTCGTAGATTTGATTCAGATAATAACATCTATATCTCAAAAGAATGTAACAATTCCTGCATGACGAAAAATAATAAATATCACCCACAGAGTAGTAGTTTTCCAATCTCACCTTTACTTAATCTAACTGCAATTATTTTAGTCATTATTCTTCTTTAATTCGGTTACAGGGAACAAATAACCAAGAAGTTTTTTTCCAATAAAATATACACCTGGAATTAAAAAGCCTGTAGTTATCATCTGTTTTATAGCATCTTCCTCCGATTTTTGTAATATTAAGCAATAATCTATCTTTGCACCCCAATCATAAGCGGTATTTGCGGGTAAATTGGAAAAGCATTCGGTGGTTTTGTCAACATAGGTATTCCCAAAATTAGTGATTATTACCATAATCCAACCCCAAACCGTTATCACAATAACAATCGTGTTTAACAATTTAACAAAGCGATTCCTGTTAAAGCTACGTTGTGGAGTTGTTGTTTGATCCATTTATTCCAAACCATTCATAATTAGACA
>CAYZXG010000082.1:0-5180 GCA_964482365.1 uncultured Candidatus Saccharibacteria bacterium
TACACATCATCCGGACCAGGTTTACAATTCTCGGTTCGTAAAAAGCCATAATCTTGTAGAATTTCTAAAATTCCTGCAACGGGTTTAGTTTCGGCATCAGAAGAAAAGTCCGAATTTGCCATGTCACTATTTGCGATATCAGCATCGGACATTGGCGCTGTAACTGGGTTATTTGTGATTGGTTGTTGTTCAGTGTCGTTCATAAATTAGATTTCGGAATACATCATTGTGAATGGAATCAATCCGTAGACTTTAATAAAAAGAAACGGAAAGATGCATTTTCACTTTAACAAGGAGCATTGAACTTGTCAAGCTTATCGCCAGAGTGCTGGAAATATTACATCCAGATATCTTTTGCGTACTGCCCCTGACGCAAAAGCGTACGCTCTGGCAAATCACTTATAGCATACCTGTTCCGGCCTGTCAAACCACGACTTTGGCAAAGATCATTCGACCGGCATTCGTTTGGAAGATGCGATCAACCCGTGCTTTTACTTCAGAACCTATAAGCTTCTCCCCTTGTTCAATCACAACCATCGTTCCATCTGGAAGATATCCCACCCCTTGATTTTTTTCTTTACCAACTCGAATGATCGAAACTGCAAATTCCTCGTTGGGTAACATGATTGTTTTGACTGTATTCGCTAATTCATTCACATTTAAAATTTGCACCCCGGTAATTTTGGCAACTTTATTTAAATTGTAATCGGTGGTAATAATCCGACCCTTTAATTTACGAGAAATAATCAGCAGTGATTCATCAACAGTTTCCGCAGGCATTTTTAGTTTAACCACTTTAAATTTGGTAAATTTACAATAACGTAATTCGCGTAAAACATCGAGTCCCCTCCGCCCTCGATTTCGCTTGACTGGGTCTTTGGAATCCGCGACTTGCTGAAGTTCATTTAGAATAAAATTTGGGATAATAAATGTTCCGGAGATAAATCCAGTCTTAACAATATCCGCAATTCGGCCATCAATTAGGGCCGAGGTATCAACAATTAAAGCGGGTTGATTGGGGATATAAATCGCATCATCAGTATCCTTTGGACTTCGATCAGATCGCCCAGGAAAAATAAAATAGACACTTGGCTTAGGAATTCGTTTAAAAAACTCAGCGATTTTTTTGAACATCTAACTTTGATTGTATACTTTTCTTATTTGAATTTGTACCGTTGAAATATTGCTCATCAGATTTAAATTAGAAAATGTTATACCTTGTGTATAACAAGATTTTTAAATAAATATTTTTTTAATTAAATCACGTACATTATTTGCATAACGATAATCGATAATTTTTAAATAACCATGCTTAGTTGCTTCTTTAATTGCATCTTGATGACGATTAATTGGTTTGATTTCACCAAGTAGTCCAACCTCACCGAGGGCAATCATATCCTTAGGTAGCGGTTTATTTTTCAGTACTGACACAACCGCTAACATTACGGCTAAATCACAACCCGGTTCAATCACTTTCAATCCGCCACTAATGTTAATGTATATATCAAATTGATTTGAACTAATCCCAACTCGTCGTTGTAAAACCGCCAGTAACATCTCAACCCGTTTACCAGAAATCCCATTAACTATTCGTCGTGAAATCCCATACTGGGACGGTGCGTTAAGTGCTTGGATTTCAATGATTAAAGGCCGGTTACCTTCAAACATTATTGCTAAAGCAGATCCGCTTGATTTAATTACCCGCTCCGCTATAAGACTCTTTAAATATGTATCAGCTGGTAGTAAACCATCAGTATCCATAATAAATATTTCAACCTTATTTGAAGATCCAAATCGGTTTTTTACAACCCTTAATATTCGTAAATTCCCCCTCTTGTCGCCCTCGAAAAACAATACTGTATCAACAATGTGCTCTAATAACTTGGGTCCAGCAAAGTACCCACTCTTAGTAACTTGACCAACAAAAACCATTATATATCCGCACTTTTTGGCAATCTCGGATAGCTTTGTTGCACTATATTGAACCTGCGCTATACTACCCGGAACGGATTGTATAGAGGTCGAATATAAAGACTGTATAGAGTCTACTATAACTAGCTTCGGGTCGGCCGAAAGTTCGCGGGAATCAAGATATGTACACAGCGCATCAACGTCTCGATCGTCGATGAAATCAATCACCGGATCAGTAAGATTAAGCCGTTTGATTCGCAGTGCAACTTGACCACTGGATTCTTCACCACAAACGTAAATTGTTGGAAATTGGGATGTGACCTGCGTGAGAAGTGTTGACTTACCTACTCCTGGTTCGCCACCAAGCAGAAGAACTTGACCCGACACAACACCTCCACCAAGAATGTCGTCTAATCCTAACAGCGAGAAAGTAGATCGAACAAGAGGTTTTGCATTGGCTTGTGAGAGAGATTTTGGTTCAACTGTTCGAGACGAAGATGATGGTGAGAATGATGCAGAATGTTCTTCAACAAAACTATTAAACGCACCACACGCAAAGCATTTTCCTTGCCACTTAGGGCTTTTTGCCCCGCACGAAGAGCAGACATACAAAGTCTTTTGTTTAGCCATTGTAAACCAAATCAACCTGTTTATTGGTCGGATCAACAAGTTTTATCTCAACTGGAAGCGTTGTTCCAATAGTAAGTTTGCTATCTGATGGAAGTGACGAAAGAGCAACCATGCCTTCAATTGCCGTTTTTGGTAGTGAAACGAACACACCATAACTGGTAATTTTAACAACTTCTCCCTCAACATGATCACCCTTCTTGTAAAGCTCAGACAGTGCTTTCCATGGATCTGCCGTTACGTTTTTAAGAGATAATTGAACCTTGCCTAGTTGCGTGTCAACAGAAATAACCTGAGCTTTAACCTTTTGCCCAACCTCAAACTCCGACAATGCTTGAGAAACTTCGCTATCCCACGTCACCTCTTGCTGTGGTACAAGCGCCTCAATCCCCTCAATACTCACCATGAGACCATAGGGCATAATCGCACTAACAACACCCTCAACGATTGAATCAACCGTTATTGCGGCCATTCCTTCAATTCGTTTTTCAAGTTGCTCTCCAATAACGGCTTCTTTTTCGGAAAGGATTATCCTGTCGTTGATCTGATCAAGCTCAATAATTCGTGCTTTAATCTCTGCGCCTTTTAAAAGCTCAAGCGCTGCTTGATTTGCCGCGTCAGAAACCATTGCAAACTCGCCAGCAATATCACTGTGTGAAAAAGGAACAAACCCTTGCAGTCCGTTAATATCAACCGTTATGCCCCCTTTATTATACCCATTAATCACTGCTTCAACGGTATCATTGTTATCGTGTGCTTCTTTTAGACTCATCCAGCCTTTAATACCCTGGGCACGCGATACCGAAAGAATAATCTGTCCTCGCCGGTCTTCAGGGGAGATAACAAAACAGAGGACGTGATCCCCAACAACGATATCTTGACCTTTAAGTTCGTTTTCAGGAATAACACCCTCTGCTTTTGCACCCACGTTTACCAATGCCTCACGATCTGTTAATGATACAACCGTACCTTCTACAATTTGTCCACGCTTGAGCTTTCTAATTGAAAGAGCAACATCTTTTTTTAAAAGATCCGCCATAGTTACTTTTGAACTTGATTTTGCCATAGTATGTTCCTACCTTTATTGTATCCTGCCTGGACAGCACACTGCCAACGGGACTAGATTATCTTGTTGTATAAACGAATACTAACCGTATTCTTTATCAAACAATTATTCTACGAACCGTAACAAGAGAGAGAAAAATATGTATGTGTTGGCAATGAGGTACCTTCCCAGCGCTAAAAGACGCAAGTATTATCCCTGCTGATCTGCTTAACTTTATATGTTCGGAATGGTTTAAGTCCGATAAAATCGGACATAGGTGTACCCAGATCGCTTGGATCACCAACAACATACACATCAAATAAAAAATTTTCGATCGAAAATTCTAATACATATCCTGATTGTTCTGCGCTTCTCACTGATATAGTAAAAAACTGACGGTTTATTAGTATCACTTGGCTGAATGTATTGCTACACTTACACCTATGACCTATCAACCTAGTATTCTCCTAGGAAACCGCGTAGTTTGTAAACAAACTACTTGATTTAATCTCGGGGTTGGCTTCGCGCTTATATGCTTTCAGCGCTTATCCGAAACGAACATAGCTACCCAGCGATGCCCTAATCCCTTGGAACCGGCAACCTTGTATTGAGTTTTTCTAACGAAAAACTCACAAAGTTGTCGAGTCCAAAGGACGAAGACAACTGGTACACCAGAGGTTCGCACTCCACGGTCCTCTCGTACTAGCGGAATCTCCCCTCAAATCATTACACGCCTACACCGGATAGAGACCAACCTGTCTCACGACGGTTTGAACCCAGCTCACGTACCACTTTAATGGGCGAACAGACCAACCCTTGGGACCGGCTACAGCCCCAGGATGTGATGAGCCGACATCGAGGTAGCGAACCGCGCCGGCAATACGGGCTATTGGGCGCGACCACTCTGTTATCCCCGGGGTAACTTTTATCCGATAAGCTGCCTCCTTACCTCTAAGATAGGCAGGATCATTAAGCCCAGCTTTCGCTGCTGCTCGGCTTGTCAGCCTTGCAGTCAAGCTCCCTTTTGCCTTTACACTTGTGGTCCGATTTCCATCCGGACTAAGGGAACCTTTGGGCACCTGGGTTAGAATTTGCCAGGCATCCGCCCCAGACAAACTACCTACCAGACACTGTCCTCAAGCCGGATCACGGCTTAAAGTTAGATTTAAAAACATTCCAGGCGAGTGTTTCACTTGCGACTCCACAAAACCTGACGGCCCTGCTTCAAAGTCTCCTCGCTACGCTACACAGAAATACTCCTAAATCAATGCCAAGCTATAGTAAAGCTCCACGGGGTCTTTTTGTCCTGGTGTAGGTAGACCGCATCTTCACGGCCATTGCAATTTCACCGAGCCCTTCGCTGAAGACAGTGCTCAACTCGTTACGCCTTTCCTGCAGGTCGGAAATTACCCGACAAGGAATTTCGGTACCTTAGAACAGTTATAGTTACTGCTGCCATTCACTGGGGCTTCAGTCGCAAGCTTGTAGTTTACAAAGTAAACTACGTACAAGCTTCCTTAACCTTCCAGCATTGGGCAGGCGTCACCCCCTATACATCCTCTTTCGAGTTAGCAGGGAGCTGTGTTTTTGTTAAACA